>CAXUOL010000140.1:0-12022 GCA_964252435.1 uncultured Nostoc sp. | reverse complement strand
CCATTATTGGAACCTGGATACTCGCGGTGCTGGAGTAACAAGTGAGTCAATTCACCCTGATATTTAGTGGATGTATTGCTGAGATGGGTTTCGATATAAATTACTTCTTCCAAGTTGTCAAATTGACCATCCACCTCTAGTACTGAGACATAGCGACCATAGTAAACATCTGAACCGTAATACAGTTGCATACCAGGATAAGAACAGGTCAGCTTGCGTCCACAGGGAGTCCAATTGATTGTTGACCCTTCATCAAATAGGTAGGTTGGATCAAAGCCTTCCTTACCTTCCCGTTGGAGCATACGTACCCGTAAAACTCTACGTTCGGTGTCGTTTTTGATCAAGTTTGTGGGCAATACCTGGAGAACCACATCAGCAAATTCTCTTTGTGGTTCGATAAATTTATCAAAGTCAGGTTTGCGGGAATTGATTTGCGCTAACACATCTTCGTAGCGATGACCGCGTTCAGCCATATCTCGCTGGATTTTCCAGGCAATTTTGACCTCATCGCTAATGTCAAAATAAACACTGAAGTCGATTAGCGATCGCACCCGCTCATCATATAAAGGATGCAGCCCCTCAATAACTATAATGTGATTCGACTCGATCCGCTCTGGTGGATCGAGCAAGCCGGTTTCGTGGTTGTAAATCGGCTTATCAATTGCTTCACCACTTTTGAGCGCTTTAATTTGCTCATACATCAGATCAAAATTGTTTGCCCTGGGGTCTAGTGCCGTTATCCCCGTTTCTTTGCGCTGTTTGCGATCCAGGGAATGATAATCATCCAAGCAGATGACTGTCATTAAATCTTCACCAAACAAATCTATCAAACGACGCAAAAACGTAGATTTACCGCACCCAGAGTCTCCGGCTACTCCAATCAGTACTACGCGTTCTGGCTTTCTTGTCATAAATCTCCTCTAAAATACTAAAGTTGTGTCAATAATTTTTCACACAGCAGATTCTCAAGCCAGGAGTTTACCCCTTTGGTTTATCCTGCGTTCTTGCTACCTAGCACATCTATAAGACACCAAGCAAGTAGGCAACAAAGTAATCAGGAGGCAGGAGGTAGGAAACAGGAGTAACCCACGTTTAAAAGCGTGGGACTTAAGCTCTAGATGCCTCGAATCTCGCGGCACTTTTAGCTCAATACAATTCTTCTTTTTAAACTGGGCTTTTGACCTAGAAATAAAAAAAATCATTCATACTTCTGTCCTCCTGCCTTGTCTATGACACGCTGCGCTATCTGCCCCCTGCCTTCTCTTTTAAGTTGCTACTCGTCGGACTAGCCTGAATGTTGGTGCCGGTAAGTATTTAATCCTAGTGATATATTTGATTTTAACAGAAGGGGGTATCCCATACAAGATTGCTGTCAAGAAGAATTAACTGGTTCATGAATCATTTTTTTTTGTTAATTTAGTTGTTAATTTAAAAATGGGGATCAGCACTGCCCATAAGCGTTGTACCTTTATCAGTCTGGTACTTGTGACTCTATAGAATCAAGACTATAAGGTATAATTTATTATTGCTGCAAATTTTATAATGTTCTTAAATTGTAATTCCTGCTCGACAATACTTAATATATTTAAAGCAAAAATCTATCCAACGAATGAGGAAACAACTTGCATTACTCAAATTATTGGCTGTAAATTTATGGATATGCTCATATAGCAGCGTTGACATTATGGCAAAATACTGATAAAAGGTTGACAGATTTTTCACATCAAGTGAAACTAATTACAGTTGCTTAGATTACGATTCTCTATCTCGTTATATTTGTAGCTAGAGTTGTCTTAAGTTATATAATTTTCCATAGACAGGTAATGAAGATAGCTAACAACATTCCAGAAGAGTAGTAGATTTGGAGAAGTAAAATCAATCGCAAGAAAACCTTCCTCTCTTGGCATTCTCCGATTTAAACCCCTAGAGTAAGCAAGCATAAGGGCAGCTTTTGGAGGTAAACTGAGCGGTAGCTTCCACCGCTCAAAGCATCCCTCTGAGAATATCTGCTATTGTGAGTTGCTCATTGGGTACCAAGGTAAAAAGCTATCTCCCTGATGAAGGTGGTAGTTAACGAAAAAAAGATTAAATTGATTCATTATTAACATTCTCCACAAGACTTATCCTTTACCTTAGAAGGTGAACAGGTGTGTTTTTTGCTATGCCTGCATGTCTTTGGTGAGTGTACTTAGCAAGGCATTAATTTAATGATGCCATTTTTCCTTCTTTCTCCAGTTTTGTGAAACGAAAATCCGGTAAACTAAAGCTGGCAAGGTAGGAGAATAGTTTTTTTTGAAAAACGGTTAAGTAAATTATCGGAGTGGTAGAACGAATGTACAATCAAGGTGCTGTTGAGGGTGCTGCCAACACAGAATTAGGTAGCCGCATCTTCCTTTATGAAGTAGTGGGTTTGCGTCAGAGTGAAGAAACCGATGAAACTAACTACCCAATTCGGAAAAGTGGCAGTGTGTTCATCAGAGTGCCTTACAACCGCATGAATCAAGAAATGCGACGTATCACTCGTCTAGGCGGCACAATTGTTAGCATCCAGCCTGTAACGGCGCTAGAGCCAGTTAATGGTAAAGCCTCATTTGGGAGTGTTACAAGCGTTGTCAGCGAGTTAGCTACATCTGGGGAAACTGCTAACAGTGAAGGGAATGGTAAAGCCACACCTGTAAATGCTGATAGTGAAGCCAAAGGTTTTGCTAAACCACCAGCACAAGAACAGCTAAAGAACAAAGACAAGAAAGGCAACACCATGACTCAAGCGAAAGCCAAAAAAGACCACGGTGACGTTCCTGTTAACACTTACCGTCCCAATGCTCCGTTTATTGGCAAGGTAATATCTAATGAACCGCTAGTCAAAGAAGGTGGTATTGGTATTGTTCAACACCTTAAATTTGACATTTCCGCCGGGGATTTGAAGTATATAGAAGGTCAAAGTATTGGGATTATTCCACCAGGATTAGACAAGAACGGCAAGCCAGAAAAACTTAGACTCTATTCCATCGCCTCAACTCGTCATGGCGATAATGTGGATGATAAGACAGTGTCATTATGCGTCCGCCAGTTGGAATACAAGCACCCTGAAACTAGCGAAACAGTCTACGGTGTTTGCTCCACACACCTGTGTTTCCTAGAACCAGGGGCAGATGTAAAAATTACAGGGCCTGTGGGTAAGGAAATGTTGTTACCTGATGACCCTGATGCTAATGTGATCATGATGGCAACCGGAACAGGTATTGCCCCTATGAGAGCTTATCTGTGGCGTCAGTTTAAAGATGCAGAAAAAGCAGCTAACCCAGAATACGAATTTAAAGGATTCTCTTGGCTAATATTTGGTGTACCGACAACTCCAAACCTTTTATATAAGGAAGAACTGGAAGAAATTGAACAAAAATATCCTGATAACTTCCGCCTCACTCCTGCCATCAGCCGGGAACAAAAAAATCCTCAAGGCGGTAGAATGTACATCCAAGACCGCGTAGCAGAACATGCTGATGAATTGTGGCAGTTGATTAAAAATGAAAAAACCCACACATACATCTGCGGTTTGCGAGGTATGGAAGAAGGTATTGATGCAGCCTTAACTACTGCTGCTGCTAAGGAAGGTGTAACCTGGAGTGATTACCAGAAGCAACTTAAGAAAGCTCATCGCTGGCACGTAGAAACCTACTAAGTGCTGAGTTCTAAGTTATGAATGAGTAGGGTGGGCAGTGCCTACCCTACAATTGTTTTATATAGATGGCTGAGGAAAGAGTTCTCAGTTCTGGGGGGTAAAGTATTAAATACTTGTTACTACTCAGCACTCAGCACTCAGCACTCAGCACTTAAAAATGAATTGGGTGCAAAATGGGTGTGAAACTAGGAATACTGGGATTAGGCACCGTGGGAACGGGAACAGTGCAGTTATTGCAAGATAGCGCTGGGCGTCATCCATTGTTGCAAGAGATAGAAATTTATCGGGTGGGAGTGCGATCGCTTGATAAACCCCGTGCAGTAGAATTGTCTACGAAAGTCTTAACTACAGATTTAGAATCTATTGTCAACGATCCGGCGGTAGATATTGTGGTTGAGGTCATGGGTGGACTGGAGCCGGCGCGATCGCTAATGCTCAAAGCTTTAAGTAATGGTAAGCATGTAGTCACAGCCAATAAAGCAGCGATCGCCCGCTTCGGAGCAGAAATTTTCACCACTGCCAATCAATCTGGCGTATACGTGATGCTAGAAGCTGCTGTGGGTGGTGGTATTCCAGTGATTCAACCCCTAAAGCAATCTTTAAGTGTTAACCGCATTCACACTGTAACAGGCATCGTTAACGGTACAACGAACTACATCCTGACACGGATGCAAACAGAAGGCAGCAACTTTAATGATGTCTTAGCTGATGCCCAGCGCTTGGGTTATGCTGAGGCTGACCCCACCGCTGATATCGATGGCTTAGACGCAGCTGATAAAATTGCCATCCTGGCATCATTAGGTTTCGGCGGACGTATCAACCTCCAAGATGTTTATACTGAGGGGATTCGGCAAGTCAGCAAAACAGATATTGCCTACGCCGAAAAATTGGGATTTGTGATTAAATTGTTAGCGATCGCTAAACGTGATACTCCCTCATCCCCCCTTTCCGTCAGAGTTCATCCTACTTTAGTGCCTCAAGCCCACCCTTTGGCTAGCATCAACGGCGTTTACAATGCCATTCTTGTCGAAGGAGAACCAATCGGCCAGGTAATGTTTTTTGGCCCAGGTGCTGGTGCTGGTGCAACCGCCAGTGCTGTCACGTCAGATATTTTGAATTTAGTTGCTGTCCTCAAAACTAATACAGTAGTTACAAATCCATTATTAGCTTGTGGGCATCAGGAATACTGCCAAATTGCGCCGATGACAGAGTTGATAACTCGATTTTACGCCCGTTTCCTCACCAGTGACCAACCCGGAGTTATTGGTAAATTGGGTACTTGCTTTGGCAATTATGGCGTTAGCTTAGAGTCAATTGTCCAAACTGGCTTTCAAGGGGAACTAGCAGAGATTGTGGTTGTTACCCATGATGTGCCAGAAGGCAATTTTAGGCAAGCTTTGGCAGAAATTCGGAATTTAGAAGCGATCGAAAGCATTCCTAGCTTACTGCGTGTACTTTGAAATTAGTTGGGAGTCAATACTGTCGATTGCCAAATTATTTGACCACTTGACAAAATAATGTCTTTGTAAAATATTGACTTTAAAACCTTTGCTGTGTAAGGTTTTTAAAATTTTATACTCAGTCTAGTATCTGACCGAAAACGACTCATGATACAAGCCCCTAAATTTATGATGTTGTTGGTCAATTCATGAGGGGTTTTGCCCCTCACCCGTAAAACATAGATTTTGCGTTGTTTGCCTACCCGAAAATAAATTTTGGGCTAATAGCTCAAATCCATTTCAATGGATTGAAATCAGACCATCTTTTTCTATTCATACTGCTAACTAATAAGGCGTAACACCATTAGAGAGCGATCTGTAACTGGTACAGTTTGAGAGTCTGAAACTAATTTTCCTCGATCTAAAAAGCGAGGTTCATTAGTGTCAATTACTATCTCCCATACCTTTTCTTTAAATTCATTAGGTAAAGCAAACTCAATTAACTCGTAGTGAGCGTTAAAAAATAACAGAAAACTTTCATCAATAATCCGCTCACCACGATCCCCTGGAGTAGCAATTCCCTGCCCATTCAAAAAAATCTCCATTACTTTGGCATAACTAATTAGCCACTGCTTCTCAGTCATTTCACTGCCATCAGCATTAAACCAAGCAATATCATTAATGCCTGAACCGTAGATGGGGCGACCTTGAAACCACTTACGCCGTCGGAATACTGGATGCTGATTGCGAAAAGAAATTAGTTCACGTGTAAAGTCTAATAAATCCGCGTTCGCTTTATGCAAATCCCAATGCCGCCAGGAAATCTCATTGTCTTGGCAGTAGACATTATTATTTCCTTTTTGACTACAGCCAATTTCATCTCCTTCTAATAGCATTGGCACACCTTGAGATAGCATTAGGGTTGCTAAAAAGTTTCGTCGTTGCCGTTCGCGCAAACGCATTACTTCTGGATCATCGGTTTCGCCTTCTGCACCACAATTCCAGGATCTATTATGGCTTTCACCATCTCTACTGTCTTCCCCGTTTGCCTGGTTATGTTTTTCGTTATAACTGACCAAATCATTTAACGTGAAACCATCATGAGCAGTTATGAAATTAACACTTGCATTTGGGTTGCGCCCGTTTGTTTGATAGAGGTCAGGGCTACCTGTAAAACAGTAGGCAAATTGTCCTAAACTATCATCTACACCACGCCAAAAATCTCTGACTGTATCCCGATATCTTCCATTCCACTCAGACCAACGCAGTGGAAAATTCCCGACTTGATAGCCGCCTTCTCCTAAGTCCCAAGGTTCAGCAATCAGCTTCACATCTGCCAAGATTGGGTCTTGATGAATAATATCAAAGAAAGCTGATAGGTTATCTACCTCATATAATTCCCGCGCCAGCGCCGAGGCCAAATCAAAGCGGAAGCCATCTACATGCATCTCTGTTACCCAATAACGCAGGCTATCCATGATTAACTTCAGAACTTGAGCATGACGCACATTCAGAGAGTTACCGCAGCCTGTAAAGTCCATGTAGTAGCGAGGGTCATCCTTTACCAAACGGTAATATACAGAATTATCAATACCTCGCAAAGATAGGGTTGGCCCGAAATGATTTCCTTCGCCAGTGTGGTTGTAGACTACATCTAAAATCACTTCAATTCCGGCAAAATGTAGTGCCTTGACCATTTGCTTGAATTCGGTTACTTGTTCTCCCCCAGTCCCACTAGCACTGTAACTAGAATAGGGAGCAAAATAATTGATGGAATCGTAGCCCCAGTAATTCTTTAATCCTTTATCTTCTAAATGTCCCGGATGAGATAGAAAATGATGTACTGGCATCAACTCAACTGCTGTAATTCCTAATTGCAGTAAGTGTTGAATTGCAGCAGGATGTGCCAACCCCGCATAAGTGCCGCGTAACTCTTCTGGAATAGCTGGATGTAGTTTAGTAAAACCTTTGACGTGAGTTTCATAAATAACAGTTTTATACCAAGGTATACCAAGCAGTTGATCGCCTTCCCAATCAAAAGATTGATCGACCACAACACACTTGGGCATTATTTTGGCATCATCTAGTTCAGAAAAAACTAAGTCTTTTTCTTCAGCGTCTAGAGAGTAGCCAAAGACAGCTGGATCGTTACTAAACTCACCATCAATTGCCTTTGCGTAAGGATCAATCAATAGTTTGTTTGGATTAAATCGATGACCTACCTCCGGTGCCCACATCCCATGCACTCTAAACCCATACTTTTGACCTGGGCCAACTCCTGGTAAGTAACCATGCCAAACAAAATTGTTTTTTTCTGTCAAAGGCAAGCGGATTTCTTCGTCATCGTTATCAAATAAACAAAGCTCTACCCCTGTTGCATTTTCCGAAAATAAAGCAAAGTTTGTCCCTTTACCATCCCAAGTTGCACCTAAAGGATATACATTCCCTGGCCATAAAGCTACATACATGAGCAAATCTTGAATAATTAATTTTTCGGCAAATAATTGACTTCGACTTTTTGAATAATTAGTTAAAATTGAAAGTTACTAATAATTCATTAAAATCTCTAACATTAAAATTTAACTTAATAAGTAATGTTATTTGCTCTATCATTAGTAGGATAAATCTCTATTCCTTAAGTTGGAAAAATTAATGCAGAGGGCAACAGGCTGAAAGAAAACAGCCCTGTCTGCGACAGGCTACGCGATTTGCTTCAGTAAAGCAACCGTTCTCTGAAACTTAAGCAAAATTAGGCATCGCCTAATCTTGCTGTTCAGTTCTTGTTTCATCGCCTCCCAGACACCTTATAGCCACTGGTTGATGTAAGGCTCCACAAGCAATCCCCGCAGAACTTGCGGTTCTTTCCAAATTAATTGCCGCGTTTAAATCTCTGTCCAAGATTAAGCCGCAGTTACATTGGTAAGTGCGAATATGTAGTGGCATTTTCTGCCGATTGCCGCAGCCAGAGCAAATCTGACTGGACGGGTAGAAGCGATTAGCCAAAACCACTTCTGAACCATACCAATTAGTTTTGTACTCCAGTTGTCTACGGAACTCATAGAAGCCACAATCAGCAATTGCACTTGCCAATCTGTGGTTCTTTAACAGACCGCTTACATTCAAGTCCTCTATAACTATTTGACTGTGGTTCTTAGCCAAGTAACTAGTAACTTGATGCAAAGCATTCTTGCGAATATCGCTAACACGCTTGTGCAGTAAGGAAACTTTCTTTACTGCTTTGACGCGGTTTTTACTTCCCTTCATTTTGCGACTGACCGCACGTTGCAAATGTGCTAATCGTCGCTTGGCTTTTCTGTATGCTTTAACATTTTCAAAGACTCTGCCATCGCTACAAGTAGCTAGTGTGTTAATGCCAACGTCAACACCAATTACATCACGTTGCTTGATTGTTTGGATTGGCTCAAATGCAACTTTAAATGAAATATACCATTCTCCAGCGCGTTGACTTATAGTTACGTTTTTCGGTGCTGTGCTGGGAAGAATTTCATGACACTTTACCCAGCCAATTCTCGGTAACTTAATGCAGTTACCACGAACAGAAATGCTGCCTTCTAGATAGAACGAATCTTTTACACCTTTCTTCTTAAACCTTGGCGAACGACGACCAGGCACTTTAAACCAGTGGCTAAAAGCTAATATTAAATTTCTAAGCGCTTGTTGCGGCGCACATTTGCTAACTTCGTAGTACCAAGCATTCGCTGACTTTACTTCTGCTACCAATCGCCTATGCAATTCAATAGCAGATGGAATTTTTTGTTTAGCTTCCAATGCTTCTAAACAAATAGCTAGTCCCCAATTCCAACTATGACGAGCAGTGCCAGCGTGTTTAAGGAACAATGTACGCTGATTGTTATTGGGACATAGCTTAGTCTTAAACGACTTGTACTGCATCAGACTTCAGCACCTACAACTTTCAAATGTCAATATTGCGGCGGTCAGCCGATCTTTTTCCGTAAATCTTGGCACTGAATGAAGACATTAGTGAAATCATGTCTTCTACTAACTCTGCTTCGTATGTCTTAGGCAGTGCTTCTTCCATGCACTCAATTGTTACACCGTGACTTTCAAAGAAAGTTTGATAAATCCCAAAATTAAACCTAGTTAATCTGTCTTTGTATTCCACAACCACTCTAGTAATTTCATGATTAATTACTAATTGAAACAGACGCAATAGTTTAGGTCGGCTGTCTGACATTCCAGATCCGACTTCTGCAAAAATATATTCAACGTTGTATTTCTTCAGTACGCAATGCTCTAGCACTCTAGCTTTTTGCCTGTCCAAATCGCCAATAGTTTTTGTTCATGACTGGAAACGCGAGTATATGCTGCTACTGCTTCAAGTCTATCCGGCACAACTTCAATTTCAATGCCTAAAATCTTGTTAACATCTTCTGGGCGATAGCGCCGATGACCACATGCGCGTTCTATAGGAAATCGTATGACTCACTCAAAAGTAGCATAACGCACGTTTTCTATAATTTCAATACCTCTGTACTAGAAATTTCTATAGTTTTGCCTAGACTCTCCGCTAACTGCTCTTACCCTCAAAAAAGCTTCTTTTCCCCTGCTCCTTGCCCCCGCTCGACTACGCTTACGGCAAGCCTGCCGCCAGCAAGAACTACGGTTTAAATGATAAGTCTTTAGCTAGACACGATATAACTTCTTTAAATGCGATCGCTCTAGAGTTTAACACATAGTCAATTGACAAATAGTCTCATCCGATCCCTATAAATATGACAGCGTGTCTTTTGACACGATTTTACTATTACAGCAACAATGCTACGTAGTTACTGTTTTTACTTGGTGTGAAAGAGAACGTGAAAAAGGATTTTTTGTTGCTAACAGTTGCTTTATCGAGTTTACTGATAGCGTCTCCTAGTTATGCGGTTGAGAGTGAAATTGAGCAGAGAAATACTAATAAATCAACGGAAGTCATTTCAGATATTCCAAGTTTGAGTGAAATTGAGCTACCCGCCACTAATGCCGAATTATTAACTCAACAACTTGTACCGAGTGAAGTAAATCCAGAAGAAACTCAGCCAGAAACAGAGCAAACTCCAAGCGATGATTCAGACATTACTATAGAAACGATCGCAGAACCAGACAACTTACCCCAATCTACTCCAACTTATGTCATTGATAAAGAAGAAATTCAAAAGCAGGGCGCTACAAATTTAGCCGATATTTTGAAAAGAATGCCTGGTTTTGCAATCAATGATGTAGGTCATGGTGCAGATATTCACACAGGTACATACTATCGCGGAGCCTCAATTAATCAGTCTGTATTTTTAATTAATGGCAGACCAATTAACAATAATGTCAACACTTATCATGGTGGAACTGACTTAAATAGCATTCCTGTAGAGGCTATTGAGCGAGTGGAATTATATAGCGGCACAGCCTCTGCTTTATATGGTTCCTCAGCCTTTGGGGGAGTTGTGAATATTATCACCAAAGAAGGTTATGGCAAACCTAAGTTGAGCGCTAGTGCAGAATTTGGCTCATTGAATTTGAATAATCAACAAGTGACCTATGGTGGTTCTGCTGATAATGTCAAGTACAACTTTAGCTTTGAAAGATTCTTTACAGATAACCGTTACCCCGTTCCTGTAGGTGCAGCAAATCGTGATGAGAAGGGATTTTTATCAAATGCAGACACAGCTACAAGTACATACTTTGGTAGCATTGGAGTGGATTTAGATAAAAAAAATTCTTTGAATTTAGATGTTACTAAACTCAGCAGTCGTCGCGGCTTAATTTATTTCGGTTTCCCTCTCCAAAGAGATAGATTAGACCATGATGGTTTAAATATTGGCTTATCTTGGAAAACTCGGCTAGGTAATGGCGAAAGCTCTAACCTGACAACCTCAATTGGTTATAACCAAGATTATTTCAGCACTTATGGGCCTACAGGAGTATCATTTTATCGTAGAGGGTCTTTAGATACACAACAACTTACAGCTAGAGTAGATCATGAGTGGAAAATTACTTCCAATAATAAATTGCGCTGGGGATTAGATTTGAAAAACACCGACTTAATTGGTGATGTTTTGAGTACAAATCCTAATAGTATTGCCGAAAACGAAACTGAAGATAGAAGTTTGTTCAATACGGCTTTATTTGCTGTCAATACTTGGAATATTAGCGATAACTTTCTGATAGATTTAGGATTAAGACAAAGCTTTGACAGCCAGTTTGGAAATTATCTCAACCCTAGTGTTGGTTTACGTTATGCCGTCACACCAATGTTAGCAGTGCGTGGAAGTTGGGCAGGGGCACAACGCAATCCTGGGTTAGATCAGTTGTATGTTTATGATACAGTTCATACTTGGAGACCTAATCCTGATTTAAGACCGGAAATCGGCTCTACTTGGAGTGCGGGAGTGGATGTTAATTTTTCTCAAAATCTGATTGGACAGTTTACTTACTTTGGTAGTAGTATAGGCGATCGCTTGGGAGTCATCGCTGGAAGATGGGAAAACATTGGACTAGTAGATACCAATGGTTTAGAGGCTGCATTGCAATTAAAAATTGCGGCTGGCTGGTCAACTTTCCTCAACTATACTTATACAGATTCCCAAATAAAAACAGGAACAGAGAAAGGTTTACAATTAGGTTTGATTCCTTATTCTGTACTGCAAACTGGTGTGGGTTATCAAAATTCAGGTTGGCAAGCTAACTTGTATGTTACCTACAATAGTGGCGCTCGCAGATCCATCTTCGCTAACTCTACTGACAAGCCCACAGATTTTGCACCGTCTTTTGTGAATTTAGATTTGAGCGGGCGTATACCTCTAAGTAGCAATTTAGGACTGACAGTTTACTTAGAAAATCTACTCGGTGAGCAATATGAGCGAGTTAATCGCATATATAGCCCTGGATT
>CAXUOL010000139.1:0-12032 GCA_964252435.1 uncultured Nostoc sp. | reverse complement strand
GAGCAGGGGAGCAGGGGAGCAGGGGAGCAATTCTTCTTCTTTGCTTGCAAGGGGTTCCGCTCGTTCGGTGAATTTTGTTGATTTATACCAACTGGTGAAAGAGCAAGCACATTTGTTACATCGTTTTGGGGGACATCCTTTTGCAGCGGGTTTGAGTTTGTTGGTAGAGAATATTCCTTTATTTACAGCTGCAATTAATCAGCAGCTGCGGCAATCTTTAGGTAGTACAACTCTAACGCCAACTGTGCAAGCAGACTTGACGGTGACAGTTGCAGATTTGGGGAAAGAGTTATTTTTGGAACTGAAACTGCTAGAACCTTGTGGAATGGGTAATCCTGTTCCGAAATTGCTAATTCAAAACTGTTGGTTTGAAAATTCTTGGCATCGCAATCAGCAGGATTGGCAAGGGAAAAAGGTACAGTACATTAAAACTGAGTTTGATATTCGGGATGATTCTAGCAGAAGTGCTTTTCCTGGCTTATGGTGGGGACACTATAAAGATGAATTGCCCATAGGAAGATGTGATTGCATAGCAGAACTAGACTACAACACCTTCAAAAAACGTTATGAAATCAGATTAATTGCCGTGCGTTCTTCTGCTAACTCAGCACTAAACACTCACTATTCACCACTCATCCTAGACTGGCGTAACTTCCCCACTCCCAACTCCCAACTCCCCACTCCCCCACTCTTGCTTGAAAATTGTCCCACGAATTGGGATGATTTACGTATATGGTTGCGGCGATGTTTGGCGATAAGCCGCTCTACGTCTGGGCTTGACAATCAGCAACAATTAGCGATCGCTTGGTCTAAACCTAAGCACCAACCACCCAATCAAATTTGGCTGACTCTTGTCGGAATTGCTAAATATCTCAGTCGCACAAATCAACTAGTTACCCGTGGACAACTTTTAGAGAAAATTGGCATCAGCGACCAAACCTTACTTGTCGGAATCAAAGCTTTAAAATATTTAGGGTTTACAGTTAAACGACAAGACCATTCGTTACAAATTACCTGGCATCCAAGCGATAGTGCCGAAAACCTCGCTGACGAAGCAGTTGCACGATTTTTAGCTGCTGTCCGAGAAGAACAATTTCAGCAACAATATTTTGCGGAAGTTCCTTTATCTACAATTGTGGCGATCGCCAGCTACGACAGTCAATAATTTAACGTGAGTTCGACAGACCTCTCCTTTTAGGATACGGCTGGCGAATAGGAGGTCAACAAGAAGACAAGGAGCAGTTCTTGCCGGGGGCAGGGGGCTTGAACTAAGGATGCAGCAACTTCGGCGCTGTGCGTCTCTAAATAAATATTTTTACTTAGGACTGCTATGTATCTGAAATAATTAGCTACCCTTGGTTACACTATCTCCAGGACCGGCGGTGACAATCACCAGATTTTCTGGCTTAATTAAATCTTCTATTGCCTGTTGCATATCAGTCATAGTCACTGCTTGAATCCGCTGAGGAAACTCTCGGATTTCTGACCGTGAAAGCCCTAAAACAGCATTATCCAAAATGATACCTGATACATTACTAGGATTAGCTAAATCCACAGGGTAGCTATTGGTAATTGAGCGTTTTGCTGTGCTGAATTCAGCTTCAGTTACTCCTTGCTCACGCAACTGTTTGAGTAAAGCGAGAGTACTGGCGATCGCTTTTTTGGAATCTCCAGGAGCAGTTTGCATTTGAATCAAGAAAGGCCCCGGATTGATCCCGGCAGCAAAACCACTATATATACCATAAGTTAGACCTTGGCGATCGCGTACTTCCGTACCGAGGCGGCTGGCTAAGGTATCACCACCCAATATTTGATTTAGCACTAGTGCCGCATAATAACGTGGGTCTTTCCGAGAGATCCCGTTGTAGCCGATGTATGTGACAGCCTCAGATTTACCAGGAATCACTTTATTTAAACGTGTCAAAGTTTGCGGAAATGGTACGGTTTGGATTTTGAGAACAGGTGGCTTACCTGTGGCTTGCCATTTACCAAATACCTCATTTAGCAAAGCTTTTACCTTAACTGAATCAAAGTCTCCAACTATTGCGATCGTCGTGGTATCCGGTCGGTAGTGTGTCTGGTAGAAACCAAGCAAATCATCACGAGTAATAGTCTTTAAACTCTCGGCTGTGGGAAAGCTATGGAATGGATGATTTTCAGGGTAAATCGCCTGCTGGAATACTTGTCTTCCCAAACCTCTAGGGTCATCTAGCTGGACTTTTAGGCTTGTCAGTGCCCTTTGGCGACTCAGTTCCAACTGATCGGCTGGGAAAGTGGCGTTTTCTAACACATCTGCCAGAGTTTGAATCAATATTGGCAGATTTGCTGAAAGTCCCTCACCACTAACGTTAGTTCCCTCGCGGCTAGCACTGAAACTCAAACCGGCTCCCAGGTCTTCTAAGGTTTTTGCTAGGGTCAGAGCATTTTTAGTCTGCGTCCCATTCATTAAGTTATTTGCAGTTAGATTCGCTAATCCAGCTTTTTGATTGCCGTCAAATTCAGTACCAGCGTCAATTTGTCCACTCAGGTTAATGGTGGGAAGGTTGCGATCGCTCAACAGCAGAACCTTTAAACCATTCTTTAAGGTAAACTCTTCTGGTAGTGATTGTTTATTAGAATCGGTCTCTGATGTCGCAGGGGGTAAATATTTTGCCAGTTCTGCTGGATCTACAGGCTTACCAGGGCTGAAATTTTCCACCGTGCGACTAGAACCAGCGTTAGAAGTTCCTGGTTTACCATCTGGTTGAGTCGGCTCAAAGAAGCCGATGGTTTGTTGAGCCGGATTGAGGTAAGTTTTCGCTGCTTTCTGGACTTGAGCAGGGGTAACTTTCGCGATCGCAGCCAGATACCTTTCAATAAAATGATAATCTCCTGCGATCGTTTGGTTATATCCCAGTTGATTAGCCTGACTAGTAATATCTTGGTTTCCCAAAATATACGATGCTTGCAGTTGCGTCTTTGCCCGCTTCAACTCTTCTGAGGTGACAGGCTGCTGTTGCAATTTTACTAAAGATTCCTGGAGTACCTGGGCAATTTTCCCCAACTCTTGACCAGGAGCCGCTGTAGCATCAATTTCATACCAACCCGGTTCGATCAGTTCGGCAGCACCGCCACTCACTGAACTAGCAAGTCCAGATTCCACCAAAGCTTGATAAAGCCGAGAACTACGTCCACCTGTAAGAATGGCATCCATCAAATCAATTGCCGGCACATCAGGATGTTTGATATCTGGCAGAGGATACACCGCTTGCAATAATGCTGCACTTCCAGGTTGCTTGAGGACAATCGGTGCTTTTTTCGGAGCAGGGGTAGACGGGGAAGCGTCAGCAATGGAAGAAGCAGACGAGGAGCTATGAATTGCTCTCCTGGAATTAGGGAGTGCCGTATTCTTTTTTTCTCGTTGCGATAACTTACCAAAAGTTTCTTTTACAACTTTGAGCGCAGGTTCTGTGGCAAAATCCCCAGTAATTACCAACGTGGCATTTTCTGGGCTGTAGTAGGTTTGGTAATAATTCCGTACCTGCTCCACCGTGAATTTCTCGACATCAGCTTTTGTGCCTCCCACCGATAAGCCGTATGCTCGATTAGGGAAAGCAGCTCGCATCACTGCCCGATTCAGACGATAACCTGGTGAATTTTCGTATCCCTGTAACTCAGAGATCACCACCCGCTTTTCACTGGTGAGTTGTTCAGCCCCAATTAAGGAGTTTTCCATGCGATCGGCTTCTAGTGTCAGCAGTGCTTCTAATTTGTCTCGCTGCACTGTGCCAAAGTAAGCTGTTTCGTCATAACTAGTAAAAGCATTGAACTGGCTACCCAAGGCACTAAATAACCGTCCAAACTGTACTGGACGGTCATTTGTGCCTTTGAACATCAAATGTTCTAGCTGGTGAGAAATACCATTTTCTCCCTTAACTTCGTTGCGCGAACCAACTTTATACCAAACTTGCACACTCACCACTGGAGCAGTATGAACTTCTTTGGTTAGCACCGTTAAGCCGTTGTCTAATACCGTTTTTTGCACTCCTTGGGTGAATGAGAGAGCAGAGACAGGTGTGACTGCTGTTGGTGTTGCAGCATTAGTGAAATTGCCTGACAAAGGCACGATAGTTAAAAGCAGGCTGAGGAAAAATCCTAGAAGCATGTACGATCGCCGTTTCATAAGCAATACAAAATTTCCAATTTTAAAATAAAACCCCAAAGGGTATTTCAAAATCTAAATCTAACTCAAGTTGCTAGTAGACTGTGGCGGAAGTTTGCCTACCTTTAACAAGTTGCTCAAGCAATTTGTTTAGTTAATTGAGAGGGTAAGCTGGATTTCTGCTGTTAAATATACTGAGGTTAAGCAAGTTTGCAGATACAATTTTTACGAAATATTATAAATTTTTGTAAGTATATTAACAACCTTTACAATGTGTTCCATTTGACACGATTTTTGGAATATCATTTTTTAAAATTGGTTTTAGACGTATTTCATCCCATATAAAGCAGTTATCTCTGTCAAACAATAACTTTTTGAGATATGCAAACAACAAACTTAATTGGATCGTTTACATTAGGTATGCTGTTAACAGCAATACCTGTATTATCAGCTAATGCCTCAGAAGCAGTACCAAACTTATACCAGTTTCAAGGTAAGAATGTTAGCATTACTTACTCAACGACAAGCTTTATTGGCAAGCCTCTTTTTACCTATAAAGATAAGCAACAGACATTAAACTTTCAAGGTACTGAGCAGATCCGTAGTGTAGAAACAGAAATTGGTACACTAGTAACTGTAACTATCCGTAAGACAGTAGATACTGGCAATACCGTATTTACTTTGATCTTACCCCGTGTAAACCTTGGAAAAAGCAACTCAGCGCCAGTAGAAACTAAGGGAATCACAACAACAAACCTCTTTTCTGTGATTCCTAAATTCAACCAGGGGCAAAGACAAACTTATACCACAATCCATTTGACTGGTACAGCCCAAGCTGTCGCGTTTTAACTACACAAGAAGGATAAAGATATTAAACTTTTTGCGCGGCTCTGCCGCGAGTTCCAAATTATTGCAGATATATTAACAACGATTGCAATGTGTTCGATTTGACAAGTTTTTCGGAATATCCACCTTTATAATTGGTTTACAGCTATTTTCAGGTAAATAGACCACGCGGTAGGGGCGCAATGCCTTGCGCCCCTACGACAGGTGTGGTTCAAATACATGAAAACTGCTGTAATTCCTATTGTCATCCCATCAGGGTAGATATCTTGATCAAACTAGCAATAAATTTTTGAGATATGCAAACAAGAAACTTAATTGCATCATTCACTTTAGGTATAACCTTAGCAGCAATACCTGTATTACAATCTCATGCCTCACAAGAGAACACACCGGACTGGTATAGTTTCACAGGGTATAATTTAACAGGTGAGAAAATCAGTATAAATTACTTAACAACAAGCCTTATTGGCAAGCCTTATTTCCAATATAAAGACCAGAAACAGACATTAAACTTTGAAGGAGAAAAGCAGATCCGTACTGTAGAAACGGAAATTGGTACACTAGTGACTGTGACTATTAAACAGACGATAAATGGTGAGTACACCACATTTAGCTTGCTCATACCCCGTGTAAAAATTGGATCGGTCGAGGAAGTAAAAGTTGTAACTAACGGAATCACAACATTGAATCGTTTTTCTACGATTCCTCAATTCAACCAGCAGCAAAAACAAATTTATACAATAATCAATCTGAAGGGAACAGCCCGATTTGTCTTTTTTTAAGCACAAGAGGGATATAGGAATTAGACTTCTTGCTCAGATGGAGCAAAGCATTAAGGGTGAAAGTAAATAATTGTTTGTCTCCACACTTTGCCAAGGTTAATATCGTGTCATTTATGAAATAGATAATAATTTAAATCAACTAACAATTATTTTAATTCCACATCGAAGTAGTGTTACTGAATAATTTTAAGATATATTTTAAAAATAGGTAATTTAGGCGATGCCTACGGTGGTCACTGAGCTTGCCGTTCGCGCAGCGTCTCGTAGAGAAGTGCGGTAAACTACGCTCTCTCCCCTCTTCTCTACAATTACCGTTTAATTTTTTTAGGAAACTTAGGAACTAACAAAGATTGCTCTAATTCACCTTGCTCATTATAGAATTTAATTTTACCTTGTTCATTACATAACCATACTTCAATAGCTTGAGCTTCTAAATATAGATTTCTTTTAAATTCCATTTCTTCCAAAGTGTTACCACTGGATTTGACTTCTATACAAATTTCTGGTGCAATAGACGCTGATACTTCATCTTCAATTTGAGAAAATCGTTCTTCTGAACACCAAACAACATCAGCAACTTTCACACCGTCTGATGTGTTAATAGCACATTCTGGCATTACTTCTCCTGTATTCAATAAAGATTCCAATAAACGTTGAATTCTTCCTTGATAAAAAGAATGTTTAATTTTCACTGGAATCATGATGATTTGACCCCATTTATTTAATTCAATTTTGAAGGGTAAATCTTGTAATTGTTTGTGTTCGCAAACTTCTTCCCATCTCATAGTTAATATCTGCCTAGAGTGATTGATTGAATTTTAACTCATCTATTAATATTAAGACTTACCCTCTGATTGCAGATAAAAGAGTGGAACCAAACCCAGTCGTACTATTTATGGGCAGAATACAATAAGTGGTATCAATATCTGGTTACACTCATTGCTATGGAACACCAAGCCTTAACAATTTGTTTTCCGCCTGACTTGCTTGCAAAAGCCAGGAACCTCAAGGAAGGCAGTGAATCATTTAATGATTTAATAGTTAAGGCTTTAGAACGGGAGATGCGACACCGCCGGGGATGGGCTGCCGATGGCACAAAGGCTGAAAACTTCTTTGTTGGTGGCGGCGAGATCGGTGCATTGTTGCGATCGCACGATTGGTCGCAAACGCCGCTAGGGGTTGTCGGAACCTGGTCGGACAGCCTAAAAATGGCTGTGCAGATCCTGTTAACAGAACTAGATCAAGCCCAACAGCGAGAATCCAATCTGCTGCCGATTAGCACATCAACAGATGCCTTGTCTCAAGCTGCCCAAGCCGATGCGTTTCGAGTCAAGCTCACCAATGCGCTACGCCCCCTGAGTGAAGCTAATGAGATTCAGGCGATCGCTGCCCTTGTTCTGGGCGAGTCTCTAGGCGCAAGCCGCGTTATTTACATTGAAGTGTTACCGGGCAGCAAGGAGGTCATCGTTCACAAGAACTACACGAACGGCGTTGCCGAACTGAGCGGGCTGTACCATCTGGAAGACTTCGGACGCAACCTGACAGATGACCATCGAGCGGGGCGAACGGCGATCGTTCCTGATGTGGCAAACTACCCGAAATACTCAGCCAGCGATCGGGCAAGGTATCGATCGATCAATATTGCCGCGCATATTGATGTGCCGCTGATCAAGAACGATCAATTTGTCGCTCTGCTGGCGGTGCATCAAGCAAACCCTCGCCAGTGGACGGAAGACGAGGTAAGACGAGTCGAGGAAACGGCAGAGCAGACGTGGGCAACCGTCGAGCGTGCCCGTGCTGAAGCAGCATTACGCGAGAGCCGCACCGAACTGGAAGGGCAACTGCGGAAGTTCAACGCGATCGTTGCGGCAATTCCCGATTTTATTTACACCTTTGATTTGGCGGGACGATTCACGTATGTCAACCCGGCGTTGCTCAATCTTTGGCAGAAAACTTCGGATGAAGCTTTGGGAAAGAACTTTTTTGAGCTGGATTATCCAACCGATTTAGCGACCCAACTTCAGCAACAGATTCAACAAGTGATCGCCACGCGCCAGCCGCTCAAGGATGAAACGCCCTACACTAGCTCAATCGGCACGCGCGCCTATGAATACATTTTCGTACCAATTTTGGGCATAAATGGCGCAGTAGATGCAGTGGCAGGCGTGACGCGAGACATCACCGAGCGCAGACAGGCTGAACTTGCCTTGCGCCAAAGCGAAGAGCAGACTCGGAATATTCTGGAGAGCATCGCTGAAGCCTTCTTTTCCCTGGATGAGAACTGGCAGTTTACTTATATGAATCCATCTGCCGAAACACTACTTGATCGCACTCCAGGCAATTTAGTTGGCAAGAATTTGTGGTCAGAATATCCAGGACTGATTGGCAATGAATTGGCCCAGGTTTACTGGAGCGCCATGCGCGATCGTGTGGCTGCGTCAATGACCGCATTTTATCCTGACCACGATCGCTGGTACGAGGTTCGCACCTACCCAGCCCCAAACGGCATCACCGTTTATTTCAGGAACGTTACCGAGCAAATTCAAACTGCCGCAACCCTGCGTCAATCCGAAGAACGCTACCGGACACTGTTTGAATCGATCGACGAAGGCTTCTGCATTATTGAAGTGCTATTTGACGAAAATGATACGCCGCTCGACTACCGCTTCTTAGAGATCAATCCCACCTTTGAGCAACAAACAGGACTTCGACAAGCAGTCGGCAAAACGGCGCATCAGTTAGTTCCAGATTTAGAATACCATTGGATTCAGATTTACGGTCAAGTTGCTCTAACGGGTGAACCTGCTCGCTTTGAAAATGGCTCTCTGGCAATGAACCGATGGTTTGATGTCTATGCCTGTCGCATAGGTGAAGCCCAAGCGCGAAAAGTTGCCATTGTCTTCAAAGATATTAGCGATCGCAAACTAAGAGAAGAAATTTCGCGGCAAACCGCCGAATTTAATGCTTTCCGCCTCTCTCTCACCGACGCGCTCCGCCCACTTGCCGACCCAGTAGAGATTCAGGCTACGGCCAGCCGTGTGCTTGGCGAATATCTCGGCGCGAACCGTGTATTGTACTTCGAGGTTTGCGGCGCTGATTACGTCGTTGAGCGTGATTATGTTAACAAAGCCGCAGCACTTACTGGCAAATACCCAATTGATTCGTTCGGCCCCAAGCTGCTCGCAGCCTACCGCACTGGTCGCGCCGTGTCTGCGTCCGATGTGGAAGCCGATCCCAACCTGTCCCCGGAACAGCGATCAGCCTATGCCGCGATTGAGATCGGTGCTTATATCGGCATACCTCTGATCAAGGGGGGCGAATTTGTAGCGGGGCTGGCAGTTCACACATCCGAGGCGCGAACTTGGACACCAGACGAGGTGTCTTTGGCGGAGGAAGTAGCCGATCGCACTTGGGCAGCAGTCGAACGTGCCCGCATCGAAGCAGCCTTGCGCGAATCGGAGGAGAAATACCGCACGCTGTTCGATTCGATTGACGAAGGTTTTTGTCTAGTTGAAGTTTTATTCGACGATGCCGGAAAGGCAGTTGACCACCGCTTTATTGAAACCAATCCGGCCTTCTTGAACATCACCGCGCTCGAAAACGCAATTGGCAAAACCATCCGCGAGTTGGTGCCAGACATTGAGCCGCACTGGGCGGCAACTCTCGGAAAAGTCGTCAAAACAAGACAGCCCGAACGGTGGATCAACAGTTCCGAAGCAATGGGATTCTGGTTCGATTTGTACGCTTTCCCCGTGGACGAGCCGGAAGAGCATAAAGTCGCCATGATTTTTAGCAACATCACCCAGCGCAAACAAGCCGAACGACAAGTGGAGTTTTTGACCGAGTTAAGCCGAAGACTCGGCACAGTGACGGATGCAGTGGAAATCAACCGCATCGTCACGCGCGAAGTCGGAACGTTTTTGAACGGGCATCGCTGCTATTATCTCGATGTCACGCCGGACGGCAGCCAGGTAACGGTTTTACCCGATTGGCGGCTCGACGGATCGGATCTTGCCGGAACTTATGACCTTTCCCTTTTCGGCGTGAAGGAATGGTGGGAAACTGCGGCACGTCAACCGTTCGGGATTGACGACGTGAACGTGCATCCGTGGACAAAGGATTTCGCCGACAATTACACGCTGATCAATCTGCAATCTTACGTCATCGCACCGTTTGTCCGTGAAGGGCGTTGGGTAGCTTCGATCGGAGTCAGTTCCAACAAGCCGCGCCATTGGACGGCGGATGAGATGTTGTTGCTGGAAAACGTTGCAGCGCGTGTCGCTCCGCTGATCGAACGCGCCCGCACCGAAGCCGCCTTGCGCGACAGTGAAAACCGCTTCCGCATGGCGATCGAAGCTGCTCAATTAGGTACCTGGGACTGGAATCTGATCACCAATCAATTGATTTGGGATCAGGGTTGCAAAGCCATGTTTGGCTTACCACCAGAAGCCGAGAGCAGCATTGAGGTCTTTTTTGCCGGACTGCACCCTGATGATCGCGAACGAATAGAACAGGTGCTGCAATGGACTTTGAACCCAAAAAGCAGCGGCAAGTATGACGTAGAATATCGCACAATCGGGATTCAGGATAAGGTTGAACGCTGGATTGCAGCCAGAGGACAGGCTTACTTTGATACTGCCGACAATCCCCAACGCTTTGTCGGCACTGTACTCAATATAACTAAGCAAAAACGCATTGAGGCAGAACGAGAACAACTCCTTGTTCGCGAACAAGCCGCAAGAGAAGCAGCCGATCGCGCCAACCGGATCAAAGATGAATTTTTGGCGGTACTGTCCCATGAATTGCGATCGCCTCTCAACCCGATTTTGGGCTGGACGCACTTACTACAAAACGGCAAACTGAGCGAAGCCCAAAGAGCCGAAGCCTTGAAAATTATCCAGCGCAATGCCAATCTACAGACGCAACTAATCGAAGATTTGCTCGACATCTCTCGGATCATGCAGGGCAAACTCAGCTTAACAGCGGCTTTGGTCAGTTTGAGCTTTGTGATTTCTGCCGCACTGGAAACGGTGCGTTTGGCAGCAGAAGCAAAAAATATTGCGATCGCGCTCGATCTTGACTCTGAGATCGCTCCGATTTCTGGTGATGCCGCCCGCTTGCAGCAAGTGGTGTGGAATTTACTTACCAATGCGGTTAAGTTCACACCCAAGAACGGACAAGTAACCGTTGAACTGCGGCAACTTGACGGGCTAGCTCAGATTCGAGTAATCGATACTGGTAAGGGCATCAATCCCCAGTTTTTGCCCCATGTATTTGAGTATTTTCGCCAAGAAGACGGCTCAACGACACGCAAATTTGGCGGGTTGGGATTGGGGCTAGCGATCGTGCGGCAAATTGTAGAAATGCACGGGGGCACAGTCACAGCAGAAAGTCAAGGTGAGAATCAAGGCGCAACCTTCATCATCCAATTACCTGTCATGCAGCAGCCAAGAGCGATGCCTGCGGCAAGAGCAAAGCTCAACGCATCTGAGCCAATAATACACAGACAGACAGAAGCAGAAGTGCCTTTAGACGGCGTTCAAATTTTGCTGGTGGATGACGATACCGATACCCGCGAATTTCAGGCATTTGTGCTGTCACAAAGCGGTGCAAATGTGACAGCTGTCGCTTCTGCCTTAGAAGCTTTGCAAGCTCTAGAGCAGTTCACTCCTGACGTGTTAGTGAGTGACATCGGTATGGCTGAGATGGACGGCTATATGCTGATGCAGCAGATTCGATCTCGCCCACCGAATCAAGGAGGAACCATTCGGGCGATCGCACTAACCGCTTATGCCGCAGAAATTGACCAACAAAGAGCACTTCAGGTAGGATTTCAAACTCACATTACAAAACCTGTAGAGCCAGAGAAGTTAGTCAGGGCAATAGTTAGTTTAGTCTTGTAAGGTAGGCAATGCCCACCCGACAAAGTTGCTAAAATTTCACATCTAAAGCACGTACCAAAAAAGCCCATTTGTCTGCGGCTTCTTCGATAATTTTAGCCGTGGGCTTACCTGCGCCATGTCCTGCTTTAGTCTCAATTCTAATTAGGGTTGGCGCATCACCTGCGTGAGCCTCTTGTAAAGCAGCAGCAAATTTGAAACTATGAGCCGGGACAACGCGATCGTCATGATCGGCTGTGGTAATTAAGGTTGCTGGGTAAGCTGTATCTGGTGTGATGTTGTGTAATGGCGAATAAGCATACAGCGCCGGAAACTCTTCTGGATTATCTGCTGAACCATATT
Source organism: uncultured Nostoc sp. (assembly GCA_964252435.1). Classification (GTDB taxonomy): domain Bacteria; phylum Cyanobacteriota; class Cyanobacteriia; order Cyanobacteriales; family Nostocaceae; genus Nostoc. Next base: position 21 of record CAXUOL010000139.1, on the reverse strand, counting down.
CGGAAGTCCAAGCCCAACCGA
>CAXUOL010000138.1:0-12071 GCA_964252435.1 uncultured Nostoc sp. | reverse complement strand
GGCTGCTGCCTCTTGTTTGAAATGCAACTTTCTGTGTGAGGCAGCAGCCTATTCTGTAAGCATTGCCAGATCAGGAATTAGACAGTCTCTGCTTTGGCTAGCAACTCTTCACCCAACTTTTCTTGGCGTTTGCGCTTGGCGATCGCAGCAGTTGCGCTTACACTAGCAAGTGCTAATAAGCCGACTACTGAACCAGGCTCAGGGATTTTTTCTGTAACGATACCATCCACCCGAACAACTTCTCCTAGTCCTGGGCCAACACCACGATTGGTAATATAAATCTTGCCATCAGGGCCAATATCAATTCCATCAGCCGAATCTAGCCCTTGACCTGCGGCAACGAGTGTTGTGCGAGTGCCGTCAGGAGCAACTTGGATGAGAGAACCAGGTAGATTTGTGATGTCACCCCCTAACTGGGAGGTGTCGCTGAACTGTAAGACCAGCAAATCACCTTTCTCATCAAAGGTTAGGTCGGTGATGTGCGTAAAGCCATCCAGAAAAACTTCTGGTTTGAGATCGTCGCCAATGCGGAAAATCCGTGATTTACCTTCTGGATAAGGAAAACCTGTATATTCACCAACGTATAAAGCTCCATCGGGGCCAATTGCGCCACCTGTGGGTACTGATTGAATTGCTGTTTTTCCTCCTGGAAGCTGCTCTAATAGCCCAGGAGGTAATTGTAATCCTGGTGGCAAGTCGGAGTTACTAATGATGTTTTTCGGAATTGCGATCGCCTGGGATTTACTTCCGTCAAGTTTAATTTTGTAAGCAGTGTTCCCGCCCCCGTCAACGACATAAGCATTATCACCATTAACAGTCAGGTCATAGGGGTTGGTAACTACATCCCCTTTGTCTGGATTTTTGGTGATTTCATTCTTGGCAAAGTCAAAAATACTGGTGAGAGCTCCCGTGTTCAAGTCAACTTTGGACAGTTGTGCTAGAAGCGGTGTATTCAAAACTTTATCGGGTGTTGATGGTGGAAAAGTCGCAAGTTGCAGTGGTGGGATAGGGAATTGCGAACCAAGGTTAAGTGTTGCTAGATCGCGGTTTCCTGGATAACCAGCAAACCCAGTCAGCAGATAAGCATTCCCTTTAGAGTCGAATTGTATGTCTTGAATGCCAGCACCTTGGTTGCCAGTGGGTTGCTCTGCTAAAGACTGAAAGTTATTAAGTATACGCTGTTTTGTGCCGTTTGGTGAAACTTTGACCAGTGAACCGCTATTACCAGCACAGATAGGCTGAAACAAGGTACTCGGAGATGGTTGACAATTTCCGTTTCCGCCGATACCTGGCTCTGCTACGTAGAGACTACCGTCAGGGCCAAAGCTAGCACCCCGTGCATTACTAACTCCATCGACAATAGTTGTTAATGTTGCAGCTTGTGCAGATAGTGTTCCACAAATAGCGGTAAAACAAAATGTAACAGATGTAAGAGCAAATGACTTGAGTTTCATACCTTTGGAGATTGAGAGTTAAATAATTTGTTTGGGGAAACTTTTATGGTTTTAAAGACAACGAATCCTAGTCTTTAAAAAACGCAGGGTAAATAATGCCTTATTGAGAGGCAGTGATATTGGTTTGAAACTCTTTATTTGAGCGCCACGACTCTATTTATGGGAGGTTTGGTAGCTCTCTCTTCTTGTGCAACCAACCAACGCCCAAGGCAGCGATCGCTAATACGCCTAAAGCAGAATCAGGTTCAGGAATAGACTTGGTATTCTCAATTTTGAGAACTTGTCCTTGACCAGGGCGATCGCCTCGGTTGGTGACGTATACTGCACCATCAGCACCAATAGTTAGGGCGCTAGCCGACTCTAATCCATTGCCACTCAGAAGAGTTGTGCGTGTGCCATCGGCAGCTATTTTGATTACAGAACCATCAAAATCACCCTTCCAAGCTGACTGATTGGCGTACTGCAAAGCATATAAATTACCCGCAGAATCAAATTGCAAGTCTGTGAGTTGGGTAAAACCATCGGCGAAGACTGTTGGCTTGCCATCAGCACCGACTCGATAGATTTTTGCGCCACCTTCTGGGAAAGGAAAACCAGTAAATTGGCTGATGTAATAAGCACCATCAAGCCCTTTTGCCACACTTGAGGGTACTGGTTGAGTTGCAAACTGCGATCGCACCATTTCCCCTTGAGATGGCACTTGTGCAGGTTCATTGGATGGGGAATCAGAAGGTGGAAAGACTGGATTCGTCAAGATGTCTTCGGGGAAGGTGGTAATAGCTTGCAAATTACTAACGCCAGTATTCACACTGAGTAAGTCGTTTGCACCTGCATCAGCTGCAACTAACTTATTGCCATCGATTACGAAACCCAAAGGATTGCTACCGACATCACCACCATCGGGATTATTGGCGAGTTCATAGTTAGCTAAATCTGCAACACTCGTCCAGGAATTGGTATTAAAGTCGGGAGCAATGATTTTACCGAGGTCAGTGTTACCTAAATTGCGATCGCGAAAGGCTGGATTCGCCCCATACCCAATCAGAACATAAGGTTTACCTGTAGCATCAAATTTGATGTCACGAGGGCCACCGGCTCCAGTACCATCTGGTAATGCTAAGGAAGGTAGTCCTGTAAGTATGCGCTCGGTCTTACCTTTCTCAATTTTTGTAACTGCACCACTTGTGCCATAGCATAGAGAATCGCCTTGACCGCTTGCTGGTGGGACACAAGCCCCACTTCCCCCGATTCCTGCCTCTGTAACATAGAGATCGCCATCAGGGCTAAAACTCAGACCTCCGGCATTATATAGACCATCGGCGATTACTGAAAAGGATGCAGCTGAGGCAGCTTTGATTCCAGAAAAAGCGGCAACACAAAAAGTTAGGAAGGTAATAGTAAGTGGCTTGAGTTTCATGTGTTGCAGGGAATTGAGGTAGGAATTTTAAACGCAGAGGTTTTAGTTGGTAACTAGTGATTCTGGAGTTTTTGGTAGATAGCTCATTCCTCGGTCAAATGATTTGAGGTTCCCAGCTTTGGCTTCGAGTAAACGTTTGATGTTCATGCTCTCAGCGCCATAGTCTTCAATTTGAAGTTTGCCGTGGGTGACAGTTCCATCTGTTTTCCAAAATGTAATTCGATGCAAGATAAAACCAGAGGCTTCTGGGTCAGCGAAAGAGTATGCAGTTGGAATCAGTAACGCTACAGAACGCTGATAATATTCGTAATCTGGATAAAAATGTTCTTGTTCAAGTAAGTAATATTTACTCAATGAATGAACTCGCACAGAAACTTTCACTTTTTGGTCATATTCATCTTTGAATTCACCTGATTCAGAAGTGATATCACCATTGGGTCGTAGCAAATGTGCCCACTCATCTACATTTTTTAAGTCTTTTAAGTATTCAATGCCGATTTCAATTGGGGCATCAACATAAATGGTGTCTGTATCGATAAAGTGGCTTCCTTTGGCTGCTGAGGTCAGACCAGCTTTGCGTTCCAAATTACCTTTGAGAGAACGACATTCAGAAGTATGTACTGTATGAATTCCCTGCATAATCATCTGAGTCTGCCGTTTGGGATCGACAAAGCTCAACCAGTGAAAGTACACACCTTTTTCATCTGTTCCCGGCTCGATATAGTCGGTAGGAAATAGCAAAACAGGGTAAACCTGAAAATATTTCTGATACTCTAATCCACAGTGCCATTCAATGCCGTAGAAAAGGGGATTTTCTAGTTTTTTAACATGATAATAAAGATTTTTGTGATAACCGGATGCAGTTCCGAGCCAGGTATCTTCATCGATTTGCTCTTTCATCCGGCTATAAAGCGTCCATTCATCCAAGTTTTTTAAACTACAAAGATACTCAAAAGCGCTCTCTGGTGAAGTAGCAATATATGCTGATGTAGCAAAGGTATTTTTTTCCATTTTTCACTCCTGAAGATAATAACAATTAGGCTGCGATCGCTGTAGTCTTGGTTCGCTTACTATTGTTGATTCGGTCTTCTGCTAATCGTCTAGCAGCATCGTTAGTAGTAACTCCTTGCTCTTTAGCAATCTCAAAAATTGCTAATAGCGTGTCATAAATGTTATGCACTTGCTTGAAAGCTTTTTCTTCGTCATAACCAATCATTTCGTTGTAAACATTAATTAGCCCTCCGGCATTAATTACATAATCAGGGCTGTAAAGTATCCCTTTCTTGGCAAGCATTTGACTATGTAGTTGCTCATTATCCAATTGATTGTTAGCTGCACCAGCAATAATCGAAGCTTGCAAAAAAGGAATTGTATGACTATTAAGAATTCCTCCTAAAGCGCAAGGAGCAAAGATATCTACATCAAGTGAGTAAATTTCGGTTGGTTCTACAACAGTTGCGCCAAAAAGCCGTTTCACTTCTTCTGCTTTTACTGGATCTACATCGCTAACAAAAAGCTGGACATCATGCTCATGTAAGTGACGACAGAGATTTTTACCAACATTTCCTAAGCCTTGAACTGCAACTTTCATGCCATCAAGTCTTTTGCTCTGCCAACGAGATTCTACAGCAGCTTTAATTCCGAGAAAAACTCCTAGTGATGTTATGGGAGCAGGCCCACCAGATTTTTCTGATACCCCAACAACATATTTTGTTTCTTGACTAATTGTCCGCACATCATCAGGAGTAATATTGACATCTTGTCCGGTAATAAAACGCCCATTCAAGCTATCAACAAAACGTCCGTAAGCTCTCAATAGATCGTCTGTCTTATTTTCAGGATTAGCAATAATTACTGCTTTCCCTCCACCAGCCGGAATGTTCGCACAGGCAGCTTTATATGTCATTCCCCGACTCAGACGAAGTGCATCTTTTAAAGCAGCTTCTTCGTTAATATAAGGCATGAGTCTTGTAGCTCCCATCGCTGGGCCTAAGCTGGTGTCATGGATGGCAATAATTGCCTTAATTTCGGGATTTTTACCATGACAAAACAGAACTTGTTCGTGACCCATTTCTCTAACAGTTTCAAATAGCAGCATCTTGACCTCTCGATATTGTTTGGGATTGGTTAGAGAAAGTAATGAACATTACAAAATGTAAATGTATAGACACAAAAACACTCTGGAAGATTAAGATTGGATGAAGTAAGTAAAAAGTTTAAAATTCCAGTTTGCTAAATGTGCTTTTTGGCTGGAATAAAGGAATTAAGAAACGAACCGCAAAGGGCGCAAAGAGCGCAAAGATAAGAGAGTTTTAGAGTTTTTTTGCATCAGTACCGTGAATTTTTGAAAGTTGGGATGTTCGATTGTTTTACTCTCTTCCTTTGCGTCCTTTGCGTCCTTCTCCCAAGGGGAGACGCTAACGCGAATGCGGTTCGTTAAAAAATCTTCGAACCGGAAGAGAGTAATGTCTATAAAAATCTCATTCGATTCCCAGCTTTGAAAATCAAACCATTGGAAATGAAACTTGCTTGGCTATAGTTTTGGTAGGAGTTGATTTAATTCCTTGTGCTGCCAAACTCTTATTACGTCCACCAGAAGGTGCTGGGCGATCGGCGTCAATCACTACATCAATTAAAAAGGGAACAGTGGATGCGATCGCTTGTTCTAATGCGGCTTCAATATCCGACTCTCTGACGACGACGATCGCTTCTGCTCCCATCCCACGAGCAATCATCGCAAAGTTGGTTGGTGGAATTGTTGCATCTGCGCCCTTTAATCCCAAAATTTTCATCCCTTGATGGCACATGTTGTAACGCGCATCGTTGAGTACAATCCAGATTGCCGGAATTTTATATTTTACGGCTGTGCTGATTTCGTTATTCATCAGCATTGCTCCATCGCCGACAATCCCTACAGCCTTGCTATTGTTCGCCAGCGCTGCACCCAATATTCCGGTGACGGCGTGACCCATTGCGCCGACTCCGGTACTAACTCGGTAACGATTGGCTTCGGAAAATTGCAGTAGATGAGTTGACCAAGTAAAGGAGTTACCACACTCCGCCATGACTATGGCATCGCTATCTTCAACAATTATTTTTTGAATTGCTGCCATCAATACTTCTGGCCGCACTGGATAATCTACGTCTAATGCAGGATCAATTGCTTTGTGTTCTGGACGAGGTAGGGAGATTGTGGAATCAAGAGCATCTGGCAATTGCTGCAATAACTCTTTCACAAAGGCTTTGATATCAGAGCGAACTCCGAAAGTTTCAACGTGGGGATAGGCTACACCTGGCACTTCTGGGTCAATATCTACATGCACAAAACCTCCTTTTGGAACTAGCGCCGAACTCCAAAAAGAAGTCGGTTCACCAAGACGAGTTCCTAATACGAGTGTGCGTAGTGGAGGTTGCTGTTCCATATAAGTTAAAACGGAAGCATGACCGCCTAAACCTGTGACACCCACAAATTGGGGATGATCTTCGGGGAAGATACCTTTACCACGGGGTGAGCAGATGACGGCTGCTCCGGTTTTTTCAGCGAGTTCAAGGATTTCCTCTGCTGCGTCACGCGCACCGAAACCAACCCAGATAGCAAAGGGGCCGGATGATAATAACTCTACAGATTTAGCGATCGCTTCTTTTGAAGCAGTCATCCCAAACGGAGTAACATCTAGTTGAGGTAAGGCTATATTCTCAACTAAACTTGTCTGCACAGCAGTGGGAATGCTCAAATGGGCGACAAATCCGCCTGGTTGGGCCATAGCCAAAGCCAATTTACGAAAAATCTGCGGTAGTTGAGCCGCAGATTCAATCGTGATTGCATAGTTGAATAGCGCTCCTGTGGTAAAAATCCCTGCACTTGGCAATGTATAAGTGCTGGTTTCTTGAATAGCCCAACGTCCACGCTGCGGTGCGGAGGTGCAAGCTGATAGTAAAATTACCTTTGCACCTTCCCCACGAGCTGCAAATAATCCGGTGATAGCGTTGGTGATCCCCGGCCCTGCTGTGGTAAAAACTACAGTGGGGCGATTGTTGGCAAAGTAAGCTTCGGTGGCTGCAAATGCGGCTCCGGCTTCATGGCGGAAGTTCAACACCTCTATACTGCTATTGGATAGCGCACCCCAAAGGCTGGCCATTGCACCACCAGCGACACCAAAAGCGTAGTTTACTCCCAAATTTTCCAACATCTGAGCGATCGCATCAGCAACTGAAAGTGTTGGAGCTATTTCACCGTTTAAAAAAGGCTGAATTCCCCGATTATTCTCCGATTCATCAAGCTGACGAGAGTCAGACACAGATTCGACATAGCTGTTTGCTGCAAGTTCCTTGTATGGCTCAGTGGTGATGAGAGGAGAGTTTGAACCAGTATAATTTTTACTCATTAGTTTCACGTAATTACAGAAAGTTACACAAAGGCTTTTTAGTTTACAATCACTACGCTAGAAATATTTAATACAAACAACTCTGTTGTTTCTTGCAGCGATGACCTAGCTTGGTCGAGAGTATAAATGGCTAATCGCTGCTGATTGAGGCTTGTGAGCGCAGTACCAAAAAATTTTTACCGAAAGCATACAACAGTTGAGGCTGTGCTTCTTATGACAAGAATAAAGGAGGCAAAGACGGTTGTGCAATCAAAAATCTTTTGATTTGGGTGTCAAATTTTTCGCTTCTATGGTGATGACTACAGTATTTAAGTAGATTAGCGGGGAAAAACTAAATCATGTAAACCTGTATAAACTTGCAACTAACCCGAAGTTAAGCGTGTCTCAGAATCTTTACAAAGCTTCATATAGCTAGCTTTAATAGCACCGATCTAATTAATAAACGCCTGGTGAGGTTCTTGGCAACTACAAGAAAAACCTAATTTGCAATGAAAAATATTTTGATGTATGTGTCAATTTTTTCGCTTTTTTCGTGATTGTGACATTTGCAACTTAGTCACCTGAAAGATTGATATTCTGCGTAGGCGTAGCCCGCCGTAGGCATCGCACAAGCAGCAGATTACCAAATTTACAATAGGAAATCTTTTGATCTGGGTGTCAATTCTTTTGTTTTAGAACTTACACAACTTTTTATCCGAATTTAAGCATGAGGCGATTTAGCGGTCTTTATATTGCCAGTAAAAGCTCTTTGAGTCAATTATTTGTAACGATAAAGACATTATTTTTTAACCTTTTATAGTTCCTTTGAGAGATGACAAAGTATTCAGTATGTAAATAACTTAAAAAAGTGTGTTTTGTAATGCCTAAAGTATGAATACATTACTTAGTATACGAATGCAGTGTTTCTTTATGATAAAACAAACGCAATACTATACCTAAAAATACACGTATTTTTTTGATATGAATGTACTTCTTACGACAGATGACTAAGCATATTCTTCTATAGTTAAATCCCTGAGAAAGTAAGTTAAGATAAGTTAAGAAAATAAGTTGATGAGTGGTTGATGAGTGGAAGTTTATTCATTTAAGTCAGGCCCAGAACTGCAAATTGATTTATGTTGAAAATTAAACGACTCTACACGAGTAGTTCGCCAAAGTCCTTGCGAGGGAAAAGGTTAAAGGATAAAAATTTTTATTTTTTAACCTTCCGTCAGTGGAAACCCAAGAATTTTAGGTTGGTGAACTGCTTGTAGAGGGGTAGCACTCCTACATCTCTACAAGGGTTATTGATAACGCATAATTAATTTCTGGAGATGTCTATTAGTTAGTTCTGATGCAGGGCTAGTTTAGATTTAAAATATCTTTTCTACTTATAGATTAAGAGTTTTGAACTCTTATCTAATAAGGTTGATTGACTAATCAAGATTTGATTTGTCTAAACTTTGTGTTGCTATAAAAAGCTGTTGAAGTCAATAATATTTTTTTTGAAATATTTAGTTTTTTTAGGAAAATTTGGTTTAATAATTCACTCTTTACTGTTATGATAAGTTTTGTTAAGATAATTGGTAATATTTTCTAATAACTAACTAGTTTTACTTTTTAACAGCCGAACAGTACACCAAAAATCTTAGTAAGTTATGACTATTAACTCATTAATGGCTATAGTGCTGATTGATTATCAGGAGGAAGTATGAATATGAATTCTGGCGAATATACACTAGCTAGATCCAACAATCAATGGGCACTACAACCAGAAATAGAGATGAAGTTTGCTCACTTTCTAATAAATCATGCTGTAGATGCTGCCTTCTGTTTAGGAGCAAACGCGCAGTTTCTTTACGTCAACGATGCCACTTGCCTGATGACTGAGTATTCCCGTGAGGAATTACTTTCTATGAGGCTGAATGATATAGATATAGATTTTTCTCTGCACAATTGGTCAGATATTAACTCCCAGGGTTCCTTTACCTTTAAATCTCGCTATCGGACAAAAGGAGGTCGGATATTTCTGGTAGAAATATCCATGAACTATGTAAAACACCAAGATATGGAATTTGGCTGTGCCTTTGCTCGTGAGAAAACTGATGAAATAGTAGAATTAAGCGTCCAAAAGTGGACTGATGGATTAAAGGATGCCAAAGATAATTTGCAACAAGAATTTTCTCAAGTCAAGGCAAAAGAAGTAGAGCTAGAAACATCTCTTTCTTTACTTCGTTCTACTCTTGAGTCTACTGCCATTGGTATTGTTGCAGTTAACTTTGAGGGAGATATTCTGAGCTTAAATCAGAAATTTGTGGATATGTGGCAGATTCCAGAGTCCCTAATACTATCTAAGAAATGTCCTCAATGCAAAGCCTTTTTTGAGAACCAACTTAAAGATCCACAAACTTTTAGTCGGCTAATTTGGGAAGTGTCTAGCCAATCTGATTTCGAGAGTTACGACATTCTAGAGTTGAAAGATGGGAGGGTTTTTGCGCACTATTCTAAACCTCAATTGCTTGAGGGTAAAATTATTGGGAGAGTGTGGAGTATTTGGGACATTACTGAATCGAAACAGACTGAAGAAGCATTACGTCTGAACGCAACTAGATTTCGGACTTTAGCAGAAACTACAGATGCTGGCACTTTTCTGATTCAAGGCACGCGGCTTTGCTATGTAAATCCGGCAGTAGAACAACTCACTGGCTATACAAAAGAGGAACTGCTAACAGGTTTCGATCTTCGCCGACTGATTAAGAGCAAAAAACGCAGGCAGGTACGCAATCAGGATGAAGCCGCTGACTTTGAATACCAAGAGATGAATATTTTAACAAAAAACGGCACGGAACGCTGGCTAGCCTGTGCGGTTGCCAAGCTTGATGGAGTGCTAGATTTTGGGGGAAACCAAGTGGAACTGATTGCAGGTATTGATATTACCGATTACAAATATGCAGAATTAGGTCTTAACCAAGCTTTAGAACAAGCCAAACAACTTAGCGACCTTAGAGCGCGTTTTCTTGCTATGGTTTGCCATCAATTCCGAACTCCGCTGAATATTGTTTCATTTTCTAATAGTTTACTTAAAGAAGAAGTAGACAAACGTACACAGAAGAAAATTCAACCATTACTCGATCACATTCAAAAAGCCACTGAGCAACTGAGCCTGATGTTGGATGATATTTTGTTCTTTTCTAAGGCAGAAGCAGCAAAATTAAACTTTGAACCAAAGCCGCTTGAGTTAGTTCAGTTTTGTGAGAATTTAGTTGCACAAATGCAGATGAGTAGTAGCCAAAATCCAATCAGTTTTGTAAGTCAAGATAACTCTCTAACAGCCTATATAGATAAAAAACTGTTAGAGCCGATTTTGAAGAACTTGCTTGATAACGCGATTAAGTATTCTCGCTCGAATCTGGCAATTAATTTAGAACTATCTTGCCAAAACGAAAAAATAATTTTCCAGGTAAAAGATAGAGGGATCGGTATTTCAGTAGTAGATCAACAACGAATATTTGAGCCATTTTACCGTGGTAGTAATATCGATCATATACCTGGTACTGGACTAGGACTATCGATTCTTAAAACTCTTGTGGATTTACATCATGGTCAAGTTTCTGTAGAAAGTGAAGTTGATGTGAGCACTACATTTACTGTAATGTTGCCATTGATAAAATCAGAGTTGACCTGTTCCGAGTTATGAGTGTTGAAATGAAGATAGTTGTTAATTCAAAACTTAACAATCATAACTCTCGGAACGAGTTAATTAATTTCATTCCTATTTAGATACTCACCAAAGAGTCTAGCAATTAGCTTCTGCAAAAATTTATGGTAATAAAAAATGATGTACGAATCATCAAAGAAAATTCTCGTTATTGAAGATGATAGCGTTACCCGCAATCTTTATTTAAAGGGTCTTCAAGCTAAAGGTTTTGATATGATAGGCGCTGAAAACGGTCGTGTTGGTATCCAACAAGCACAAAAGAATATACCCGACTTAGTGATTTGCGATATCACAATGCCTGATATGGATGGTTATAGCGTTTTAAATACCCTACACCAAGATCCTCTGACAGCAATTATTCCTTTCATTTTTCTGACTGGCAGTGGTACTAAAGCAGATGTTCGCAAAGCTATGGAATTGGGAGCAGATGATTATCTTACCAAACCCTCGACACTAGATGAATTGCTCAGAGCGATCGCTAGTCGCTTGGAAAAGCAAGCTACTCTCCAATACTGGTGCAATATTCAATTCGAGAAAGCTGCAAAATCAGTATTTACAGATAATACTACAGCGATCGCTTCTGGTGTTGCCGTCGTCTCTGATAGAGAAGTCAACATTTCTTCTAAGTCAATCTTTCCCTACATTCCGCAATTAAAAGAAGTTTTCGACTTTATCGAAGCTCATTATCATCAAGGAATTACTTTATGTGATGTGGCTGTTGCTGTTGGTTACTCACCTGCTTACTTAACTAACCGAGTAAAGGAGACAAGTGGAGAGACTGTAAACTGCTGGATTGTCAAACGCCGGATGGCGGAAGCTTGTTTTTTACTCCAAAATAATAATGAGACAGTCGAGAAGATAGCGAAAGCATTAGGCTATCAGGATGTGTCTCATTTCTCCCGCCAGTTTCGCCAACATCACGGTTTACCTCCCCAGGCTTGGCGCAAAGAGCATCAGCTTGTATCGCAAAAACAGGTTACACTTTGGTAAAAGTGGATTTGGCAGGAGGCAGGAGAAAAAAGTATTAATAAAAACTGAATTTATGGGTATAGCGCTACATTAATATAAAAGGGAAAAGGTTAAAGGGGAAAGGGGAAAGGGATGAACAGGTCGCCCAC
>CAXUOL010000137.1:0-12173 GCA_964252435.1 uncultured Nostoc sp. | reverse complement strand
GTCCCTTGCAGTTCCAGAAGCAACTGCGGCTCCAGGAGGCTCGCCGTCTGATGCTGGGGGAAAACCTTGACGCTACCAGTGCTGCCTACCGAGTAGGGTACGACGATGCCTCGCACTTCAACCGGGAGTACAAGCGGCTCTTTGGTGCCCCACCGATGCGCGATGTGGAGCGGCTGCGAGAAACTGTTAGTTCAATATGATCTCCCAAAGTTATGCTTCCAATGGCTAAAATTATGAATGCGATCGCCCAACAATAGAATAATTATCAGATCGCTAACGGCAAAGTTATCGTTCCACTCAGAGATTTCGGTACGGAAATAATTTGTTTAAATTTAAGTTAATAAAATGTTCAGGCAGGTTTTATTCAACCGGGGTGGGAAAAAGAAGCGCCTAATGATGCAATTGTTACCAAATCTCTAGACGCGATCGCTATTCGTGAAGGTAATCCCAAAAATATCAAAACTTGGGCAGATTTGGCACGAGATGGCGTAAATGTGATTACACCTGACCCTAGAACCTCTGGCGGTGCTCGCTGGAACTTTCTTAGTCTCTGGGGTTCTGTAACAGAAACTGGCAAAAATGAAAATCAAGCAATAGACTTTACTTCCAAAGTCTATAACAATGCACCTTTGTTACCTAAAACGGCTCGAAATGCCACTGAATTATTCTTCAACGATAATCAAGGTGATGTTCTGCTCAACTACGAAAACGAGATGATTTTGCTAGCAAAAAATGGTAATTGTTTTTCGATTTCTTCAGACATGGGTACTTCCTTAGTGGTATTAGTTTAGTATTCCCGTCTACAGACCACTAAGCAATGGGGAAAAATCAAGCAATCATCTTCTCTAAAGCGATTTGCAAATCTTGTGTCAAATCGCTCACAGCCTGTCTAGACGCTTGGCGATCGCCCTGACAATTTTTGAAGCGTTCTGTAACTGAAATTGGCTCCCCCACAGTGATTTGTACCTGTCGCAAACCTAACCGAGGTCGCCCCGGAAGTGTTGTATCCTGAATCCGGGAAAGCATATCGAATACAAGCAAAGCTGTTTCTGCAAACCGTTCCGCAGTCGGTTGTTCCTGAATATAAGTAGCTGTGACTGCAACAAAACTTTCCACTATCCGCATGTGCCGCATTCGCAAGTCGGCTTCTTCAGCAATCCAGTCTGCCAAACCGCGTTTGAAGGGTGCTAAAGCATTGATATCTGGCAAATCGTCTCGGTAAATGTAACTCCAGCCAGCCTCTTCTAAACGGCGACAGCGGTCAATAAAATTACCCTGCGCTTGAACTCCAAAATATTGCTCGGCAACTTGTAATGCCTTATCCAGTAGGCGATGAAGTCGGGCAATTAATACCTGATTAGTACTCTTCAATTCATCAGTTGAGATGGTTTTGGGGATATCTTGATGATAGAAGCGACGATAAAACTCTTCCATCTCGGTAATTAGATATTCAGCTAACCTACAAAGGCGTTGATGGTAAATCTCTTCGCTATTACCAGAATCAATTTCCAAAACTTTCAAGCCACTATCAGCTTCTAACTTACTCAACAGCCAATCTATCTTAGACCAAGGTGGCTCAACGTAGCGATATTGGATGGCGATCGGTACAAGGATAACAGTCTCAGAACGGTTAGCTTTTTCTAAGTCTTCTACACACCAGAACCCCATTTGAGCAACACCAGGTTCTAAGGGGCTAACAATGCCACTATGACCATTAGTACCGCCTTCTGGGGCTACTGCGATCGGAAATTCGCCATTAGCAAACAACTCCCTTGCATTTTGGATAGCTTGCCGATCTAGTCGCCTACCACGACGAACCGGCACACCCCCCAGCAGAGAGAACAGCCAACCTAGCCACTTTCCAGCCCAAACTGTCATACCTCGGTCATAAAGAAAATAGCTGTGAACCAGGGATTTTAGTGTAATACCTTTTTGACGGGCAACTTGTGGCACAATGCGAGAAAGGAAATACAGCATACAGAGGGAATCTTCCACCTCTGGGTGGCGAAATGCCAATAAAAAGCGAATTTTTCCAGCCTGAAATTGTTGATATAGTTCAGCTAATACTTCAACATTCTTGGCTTCAATCTTGACAATCCCAGCTGGTAGCCAAGGGCGAGTGCGAAACCGTAGTGCGATCGGCAGTAACCACCAAAAAATATGGAGTACCAGCGGATTCAGCCGTTGGGGAATAAATTTCAGTGGTGGTTGAGTAGACTGAATCGATCTAGGCAAGTCGCTCTCCAGATTGTATTTCTAGCGATTGTACAACATGGGGGTCTTGGTTTTGCGTAAACTCTGAGCCTTTTGTAGTCAAGCTTTTTAATCACTTTCGCTCTCTTGGTTACTCAGCACTCCTAAACTTTTCAACGATAGACCCTAAGTATCGAATCAAAAATTAGTTGGGATGTTTAGGAAAATTTCGGAATAAATAGGCAAATACAGCTAAATTTAACGCAAAAACTAATGTCTTGATCGGAGATATTCCCCGAATTAATTCATAAATCTCTGGTGGAATACTGATACCGACAAGTCCCAATACTAAGACATGTGCCCAACGCTTTTCGTACCATAAACCAATGGCTTCAATAGCAGTAACAATAGCATAGATTCCGGTTCCGATGCCGCTAAATGCCAGAGTTCTAGGATTTAAGTTAATAACTTTCTTTAAAAGCCAATCAATAATTATCGATTTACCTTCTAAAACATAATTTTCTGAAAACACCTCTAGAGTTTGATAATTTTTTAATGTCAATAATAAAGCGATCGAAGTAACTATAAGCAGCAAGGCGGCAAATGATTTGTAGAGAACAATTGCCACTAATCCCAATGGACGCTTTTCCAAACAACCCCCTAAGTATAGATAAGTCAAATTTTGAGCGTTCAAAATTACCTGAGTGCTGTCAAGTCAGAGTTCACCTCCTTATCCAAAGATTCTTCTAACTAAGTACGGCTTTGAATCGGTGCAATGGATGCAATACCATACTTTCCTCTCCCCAAACCCCTTGCCTAACAAGGAAAATAACCCCATTTTTTGATAATGAATGGGATTTTAATTGATTTGAATGTGCGTAGGCGAGCATTTACCGCAGGCATCGCACATTTTAATCAAACATTTCCAATGGAGATTAGCGGACTCGAACCGCTGACATCCTGCTTGCAAAGCAGGCGCTCTACCAACTGAGCTAAACCCCCATAAACTTAAAATAGTAGATAACTTTGATTACCGTTGTTATTGTAACTTATATTGTTCTATTACCAAAGGGATGAAGCCAGAAAATATCCAAGTTATCGCAGCACTGTATAAATTTGTTAAGCTGCCAGATTTTGCCGAAAAACGAGATCCTCTGTTGTCTTACTGCCAAGCGCAAGGTGTCAAAGGGACGATTTTGCTGGCACTTGAAGGGATTAATGGTACGATTGCTGGTTCGCGTCAGGCGATTGACTCAGTTCTCTGGTTTCTGCGTTCTGACCCCCGTCTAGCAGACTTAGAATCCAAAGAGTCCTATACCGAAACCCCACCCTTTGAGCGGATGAAGGTGCGGTTAAAGCAAGAAATTGTCACTTTGGGGATGCCAGAAATTGACCCAAATGAGCAAGTTGGTATCTATGTCAACCCTGGAGAATGGAATAATTTAATTTCCAATCCAGAAGTAACCGTGATTGACACCCGCAATGATTATGAGGTGAATATCGGTACTTTCCAAGGGGCAGAAAATCCCCAAACTGAATTATTCCGCGAATTTCCCGATTATGTGCGCCGCCATCTCGACCCAACTAAACACAAAAAGGTTGCTCTGTTTTGTACAGGTGGCATTCGCTGTGAAAAAGCTTCATCCTTTATGCTTGCCCAAGGCTTTGCAGAAGTCTATCATCTCAAGGGCGGCATTCTTAAGTATTTGCAGGAAGTTCCAGCAAAAGAAAGTTTATGGGAAGGAGAATGTTTTGTTTTTGATGAGCGGGTAGCTGTCAGTCATGGATTAGAAGAAGGAAGTTGTGAGCGGTGCTTCTGTTGTGGGCGTCCGATTTCTGAGGAAGATAAAGCGTCTCCCAAATATGAGCAAGGTATCTCCTGTCCCTATTGTTTTGATAGCTTCACCGAAGAGAAAAGAACGCGTCAGCAACAAAAATGGCGCCACTACCAAACCCAAGTTGGCAACAAAAATCAGGATGTGAGTTGAAGAAGAATTTGTAATTCATAATTCAGAAGCTTCATTCAAGGATAATTCGGAATTTAAGGGCAAAATTACTGTAAATTTAGTACCAACTCCAACTTCACTCGTGACACTGATTTGACCCCTATGAGCATCGACGCACCTTTTAACGATTACTAACCCCAATCCAGTACCCTGAATTGATTTGACATTTGAAGCTCGGTAGAATGATTCAAACAGTCGAGCTTGATCTGGTTCGGGAATGCCCATACCTCGATCTTGAATGTAAAAAGTTGCTACTTTCTCAATTGGATCGCATATTAAATCAAACTGAATATTGCCACCTTGAGGAGAATATTTAACCGCGTTTGAGAGAAGATTTGCAAACAGGTAATGTAAGAGTCCTTCATCCATTACAGCGGATGTATTTTCACTATTACAGGTAAAAATAATTTCACACACGCTGTTTTTAACAATCAAAAAATCTTCAATTAACTCTCGACAAAATTGCTCTAGGTTCAGAGGAGCAGGGTTGAATATGAGTTTTTCTGCTTCCGCTCGACCCATAAACAGCACTTCTTCCATGAGTTTTTCCATAGATTGGACAGCGCCTTGAATTCGTTTTAAATAGATGCCTCTTTTTGTATCTGTCAAATTTGCTCCTTGCATTTCCATGAGTTCTACTGCGGTTTGAACAACAGTTAAGGGATTACGGAACTCATGAGATACAGTAGAGATAAATAGGGATTTGAGACGGTTAAGTTCTTGCTCCTTCTCTAATGCTTGCTCTAGCAATTTTGTTTGGCGTCGTTCGCTAAGATCCCAAAAAACAACTACTACACCATTTATCTGGTCAGAACCTCGCTTTAGTGGTGAAGCACTATCGCCAATTGGAACTCTTTTGCCGTTTTTTGTAATTAGAGATGTGAATTCCCCTAAATAAACAATCTGTTGCTCCCGCAGCACTTTTGTCACAGGGTTTTCTAATGTTGTCTCTGTCACTTCATCGACAATATGAAAAATTTTTGCTGCCTCATTTCCTAAAGCATCTTTTTGCTGCCAGCCGGTTAGTGCTTCAGCTGCGGGATTCATGAATGTCATCTTTCCCTGCTCATTAGTAGCGATTACAGCATCACTCATTGAGTTTAAAAGGGTTGCTAACTGATCTCGATTTTCCCGGAGTTCACGTTCTAACTGGTGTTTTAAAAGACCGATCTCGATCGCGATTTTTAAATCTTTTGTAGTAAATGGTTTAACGATGTATCCGAAAGGTTGGGTAATTTTGGCTCTTTCTAAAGTATGATCGTCCCCATAAGCAGTTAAATAAATTACAGGTACATCTAACTGCTGGCGAATCTGAATGGCGGTAGCAATACCGTCCATCTCACCTTTAAGAATAATATCCATTAATACTAGTTCTGGTTGAGTTTCCAATGCCTTGGCAATGGCAACTTTTCCAGATGAAGCTGTACCCGTAACAATGTATCCTAGTTGACTAAGTTGACTAGCAATAGTTCTAGCCACAATCACTTCATCTTCAACGACTAAAATCCTAGCTTGACCCATTTGATATTTATTAATGCAAAGTTAACTGCGTAAATTTTATTTTGAATACTGTTCCACGATCGCGTTCTAAAGTAATATCGCCTTCTAGTTGTTCTGTAACCAAGTCATGTACTAACGATAGACCCAAAGAATCAGTATTTCTCCAATCTAAATTATCTGGTAAACCAATCCCATTATCTCGGATAGTCATTTCGATACTGTTGCCAGCATTGTGTAAAGCAATACTGATTTTGCCTACTTGTTGATTGGGAAAAGCGTGTTTGAGGGCATTGGAGATTAATTCGTTAATCACCAATCCACAGGCAATAGCTTGATCGACATTCAAGCTTACTGAATCTATATCAGTTTCTAGAGAAATTTTACCAGGGCATATTTGATAGGAAATGAGCAAGCTGGCTGCTAAATTACTGATATAGTCAGCGACATCAATTTGTCCGATATTAGCGGAAGTATATAAATTTTTGTGAATTAGAGATATTGACTCAATTCGATTTTGACTTTCTCGAAGAACTTTGATGATTTCCGGGTCTTTGAGTGTTTGAGACTGAAGTTGTAATAAACTGGAGACAATTTGCAAATTATTTTTAACTCGATGATGAACTTCTTTTAAAAGAACTTCTTTTTCAGCTAAGGCAGTTTTTAACTTGACTTGAGCTTTTTGTCTTTGAAATAGTTCAGTTTGAGCTTGCGCTAAGATGCTGGATTGTTGAATTGCGATCGCTAATTGGACTGTCACTTGATCGAGTAAATCTAATTGATTTTCTTCCCACTCACGAAAATCAGAGCATTGGTGAGCAATCAGTAAACCCCAAATGTGAGAGCCAGGGTTTTGAGAGCTTACTTCTAGTAAAATGGGCACAACTAAATTTGCTTTCACCTCAAACTGTTCTAACAGGCTAATATGGCAATCAGTTAGTCCAGCTTCATAAATATTAGCGATCGCTCGTTTGCGTCCCTGATAATATTCCGCTCCTGCGCCTGTTTGAAAACACGTATCATGAATCTGTATACCCAAAGAAACCGTCCATCCAAGTTCCACTGATTCCGCCATAATTGTGCCACTCATCTCTGAGTCAAACTGATAAACTATGACTCGATCGACCCCAAGTAAATCTCGCACTTCTCGAACTGTTGCATTTAGAATATCTTGGAGATTTAAAGATTGACGAATCCGTTGAGCAACAGTTCGCATCAATTGCTCCCGCTCGGCTTGGGCTTTTAGAGCTAGTTCAGTTTGCTTACGTTCTGTGATATCTTGCCCAATACTGATAATTTGACCATTTGAAAGGTAAACATTAGTCCAAGACGTATCTAGTAAACGACCATCACGCATCTGAGTTTTAAAGTCAGCCCAAATACGTTGTGCAAACTGCATAAAACTAATTACATCCTGTCGATATTCAGGATTAGGGTATAGCACTTCCAAGACATTACGAGTTTGGAAATCTTGAAATTTCCAACCGAGAATATTTTCCCATTCTTGATTCACCCACTGGAGTTCACCATTGGCATTGATCAGGGCAATCATCAATGGTATATTCTCAAAAATTATTCGCAAAAACTCATTTTGTTCTTGGAGTTTTTTTTCGGCATTTTTACGATCATTAATATCATTAAAAACTGTTAAAATTGCTGATTCATTGTTAAAAACTAAATATTGTAAAGAAGCGATCGCCCAAAAACGAGTTCCATCTGCTTTTTTTAATTGCAGTTCATAATTATGAATAAAACCTTGCTGATTAAGAATTGTCAACAGTGTTTCTAAATCTGTCAGATTATGATATAAATCTACAAAATTTTTGCGATTAACTAAATACTCTGGAGAAAACTGAAATGTTTGAAGCAACTCTGTATTAGCGTATAAAATTAACCCATCAGACACACGCGAAATAATGAATGGAACAGGAATGGCTTCAGAAATAACTCGAAATCTAGCTTCACTTTGTTGAAGAGTTCTTTCTATTTGTTTGTGTTCTGTGAAGTCTCGTATATGAACTAAGCGAGCCTGATAACTGGCATAGTCTATTGTCTGTGTGAAAATTTCAACATCAATAATCTGTCCGTCTTTTCGCTGATGTCGCCATCGCCCAGTAAAATCTATGTTAGAGTGCTTTTGTTCTAAATATTCAAGCAAGATAGGCACATCTTCTGAAGGGCGAATGTCAGTTATTCGCATTTGCAAGAACTCTTCTCGTGAGTAGCCATAGTGAACAACAGCAGCTCCATTTACATCTAAAAATTGGAGATTATTCTGGTTATATACCCACATAGGGTTGGGATTTTTAGAGAAAAGTAAATTAAAACTCCTTTGGCTTTCATTTTCAGGAAATAGCATTGTGGTTATGTGATAAAAGTTTTTATCAAAACAGAATTCAGGAGTCAGGAGCCAGAATGGGCTAAACGCCCCGCTACTGCTAACAGAATTGAATTCTGGGCGACACAACGACCGGCTCAGTGCATCGCTGGCGGATAGCGTAGCGTTAGCGAGTACTCGTTCGCTTTTAGCGTCTCGTAGAGAGCGTCTGAATAACCGGCGTTTTTGCACCCCCACTAAATCGTTCGCGCAGCGTCTCGAAGAGAGGATTTAGTGGTCAACAAGAAAGTGGTGGGTTTGAATCTCCCACTAATTGATTCTGACTCCTGAATTCTTCTTCAATATGTACTAATTTTAATGAGTTTAAATCTCAAACAAGCAAGACGCGATAAATCGTGTCTCTACATCAGGGTTTTGGGCTAATCTAAACTGTGTTGAACTATAGAGGTGAATTCAAATCATCCGAAAAATGACTTTATTACCAGAGTTTCCGCAGGTTCAGTTCACGATTAAGTCCCTATTCCCCAACTCAACTTAAAGCCAAGTCCTCTGGCGTATTACAGTTAAACAGCATTTCTGGTTCTGCTAAGGGCAAAACTTCTACAGGATATTGCTGAAGCCACTGTTGAAACGATCGCTCCCCTTGGTTGATAAACTCTAGGAGTTGTGGCAAACAGCGACGGCGATAGAAACCACACAGAGGTTCCCAGCCTTTTGGATGACAAGCTAAAGCTGCGATCGCATTATTCTCTACACTATCAAGTCTACTTGCCCAATCTTGCAACACCTCAACCCGCAACCTCGGCAAATCGCAAGCTAGCAACAGCACCCAATCTGTCTGTACTTGGGCTAATCCTTGAGCAAATCCAACTAAAGGCCCGTGGGCTAGAGATTCTCCAGATAAAGGTACTTCCCGAATAAACTCACAACCAGGCAAAAGCAAATCTTGATAGCGTTCTGGCCAGGGAGTTACTACATAAACAGTATCGGCACAGCCTTGAGCAATCCCACAAACTCGCTGCAACAATGGTACTCCTTGAATGGGGATCAAGGCTTTATCGTGACCCATGCGAGAACTCTTGCCGCCAGCTAATACAATCGCGGTTAATTTGCTACATGAGTTAATAGTCATTCGTCAAAAAAATAGAGGGTAAAAAGCGAGTCAAACTAAATTAACCCCTGAAGCTGAAAGTAGAATAAATTTATCTTCTACTTAAACCCCATCATGCCTATCCAAGAACTCGAACAACAACTCCTTCAGCTTTCCCCCAACGATAAACTGTATATCATCCAACTCCTTGCCCAAAGCCTGACCACACACAACAACACCCACCCAGATCAACCAAGCAAACTCTCAGAGTTTTTCCGTCAATCCCCCCTGGCTGAACTCACCGAAGAACTTGACCTTAGTCGAGATCGCACCCTTCCCCGCGATGCCTTCACCCCATGACCTACCTTCTTGATACCTGCGTGATTTCCGAACTTGTTGCTAAACAACCACATCAACAAGTTTTAGATTGGCTAGATGCCCAAGTGCCAGAAACACTTTACCTTAACGTCATTACAATTGGCGAAATCGCTAAAGGTATCAGCATCTGTTTAGGCATCATCACTCATCCAAGAACTCTTACCGCCAGCTAAAACTATGGCGGTTAATTTGCTCCGGGTAGTCATGTTAGTTTTCTGGCTCAAAAAACGTAATGCACACCCCAGCTACATCAATAATCGCAAACTCCTTCATTCCCCAAGGTTTCGTTTGCAGCTGACCGTTGGGATGAATAATTTGTCCGCCTTGTGCTTGAAATTCCTGATAAAGTTGCTCAATACCATCAACTTTGATCCGAAAAGTTGTCCATTCCGCTAGGTGTTGATCGTCATTTTTTTGCAGAAAAATTTCTGCACAGTCGCGTTTGATAATTGCCATAGTGACCGGATCGCCTTCTTTATGGATTGTTGTAAAACCAAGTTGTTCATAGAAAGCGATCGCTTTTTCCATATCGCCACCAGCAGGAATAATAGGACTGATGTTTCCAAGTACAGGCGGTTTATTCATGGTTATGCGTCTGATGTTGCCAAAATTATCCTCTATTCTGACTTTTCTCCACTTGTTGTAATAAATGCTCTACACTTTCTGCTGGTGCAAGACACTTCAAACCTTGGCAAACTAACCCAACGCTTCCCTCTGGGAAATCAGATGTGATGGCAAACACAGCCGCCGGCAGAAACTTGGGGATCAGCGAGTTTATTTGCTCAGTTGTGCTGCGAATCAAGGTAGAATTACGATACCAATCCAAAGCTGTAAACAAGCTGGGACAAGCTTGGGGAGCGCGATGCATTACACTCCTAAAAGCTTTCAAACCAAGTTCAGCTAAATCCAAATAATCTAGATTATCGGTGAGTAGAGCGAGACGCACAAGATTAGCGATCGCAATTCCATTAGCTGATGGTGTGGCATTATCAGCGTAACTACGCTCTCTAACAATTAAATCTTGACTAGAATCGTTTGATGTGTTATAGTAACCACCTAATTCTACACTCCAGAGAAATTCGTTAAATTCATCTTGGATAGCGATCGCATTTTCTAACCATTGCTCATGCTCAGGGTTGGAAGCTTGTAAATCCAAGAGAGCTTTAACAAACAAAGCATAATCTTCAGACTGGGCTAAAACAGTTGGTTCTCCTTGATAGTTGAGTCTCTGGAAACGCCCATTGACAAACTGATTTTCCAAGATAAAATTCGCCGCTCGTGCTGCTAATTCCAGGTACAAAGGTTGTTGGAAAACCCCAGCAGCCCTAGCCAGACCAGAAATCATCAAACTATTCCAGGCGACAATCATTTTCGTATCTGTCACCGAGGGAATGCGACCTGGCCAGTTAGTAGTTTTTGCTTCCTGGTTGTTCCGAGCAGGGGGAAAAGTTTCTAGTGACTCAGAATTAACACCATAACGAGCGGTAAACAGTTTACTAAGTGCCGTTTCTAACGTTGCATTCAGTTGACCTGAATTCCTTCTTTGCAAAACATTACGTCCTTCAAAGTTGCCGTTAGGCGTCACCGTAAACTGTTGTTGTAATTGGGTTAATTCTTCAGGCGTTAACAGTTGTTGTAATTCGCTGTAACTCCAGACGTAAAAGGCTCCTTCTTCTGGTTCTATCGCCGTGGCTTGGGTGAAGCTGTCGGCATCTTGAGCAGCATAAAAGTAACCTTCAGGCGCAGTCATTTCTCGCTTCAGCCATTGTACAGTTCCAGCAACCGCCCTTTCAAAGGCTGGCTCTTGTACTCCTGCACTCCATAAAGAAGCCAGATACTCGACAATCTGTCCATTGTCGTAGAGCATCTTTTCAAAGTGGGGTACTGTCCAAGTCGGGTCAACAGTATAGCGATGAAAACCACCGCCTACATGATCGTAAATGCCTCCCAGCGCTAAATCTAATCCTCGCTGGGTACAAATTTGCTTGCCATCATAGCGAGATTCAAAATTAAATCGAGTTCCCCGCAGTGCTAATTCTGTGTAAGGAATCATCGGAAAACTGTTGCTAGATTGACTAGGGGTAATTACACCTGTGCTAGTTTCCCAACCTTGGCGGAGTAATTCATGGTCTTCAAGTTCAGTTGTTGTACCGTCTTCTAATACCGCAGATGTGAGCAGAGACTCAATAATTAAAGCTTTGCGCTTCTGTAATTCTGCTTTTTCTGTATCGTAATAACGGCGAAGCGCTTGTAAAACCTGCAAAAATCCCGGACGACCATAACGTGGGTCTACAGGGAAATAAGTACCGGCGTAAAACGGTACTAAATCTTCTGGGGAAAGAAAAATATTTAAAGGCCAACCCCCTTGACCGCTCATCATCTGCAAAGCTTGCATATAGATGCTATCGAGGTCAGGTCTTTCTTCCCTGTCTACTTTGATGGGAAGATAATTGGTATTCATGTAGTCAGCGATCGCAATATCAGAAAAAGCCTCGCCTTCCATGACAGTACACCAGTGGCAACTAGAGTAGCCAATGGAAAGAAAAATCGGTTTATTTTGCGCCCTTGCAGTTGCAAGTGCTTCATCACACCAAGGCCACCAATCAATCGGGTTTTCGGCGTGTTTGCGGAGATAGAGGCTCTTAGCTTCAGCAAGGCGATTAGTCATGAT
>CAXUOL010000136.1:0-12184 GCA_964252435.1 uncultured Nostoc sp. | reverse complement strand
ATTGGCACAACAACCAAATCTTTCACGCCTTGTGCGCCTAGTTCTTTGAGGGCATCTTCAGTATAGGGTTGAAGCCATTCTACTGGACCTACACGACTTTGGTAAGCTAAGGTGTGGGTATTGGGTCGATTGAGAGTCTGCATAATCAACGCAGTACATTCTTCAATTTCCGCCTGGTAAGGGTCGCCAGCTTCATCAACGTAGCTTTTCGGAACGCCGTGAGCGCTGAAGAATATATGAACGTCATCGGGGTTAGGGAATTGCTCGAGTTCCTGGGCTATGAGTTGCGCCATTGCTTGCAGATAGCCTGATTGTTTATACCAAGAAGGAATGACGGTGTAATCAATAGGTTGAAGTTTTGGATCTTCTTGCCAAAGCTTGTCTAAAAGCCGGAAACTGGAACCACTGGTACTGATAGAAAACTGAGGATACAGTGGTAATATTACCAGGTGTTCTACCTTATCTTGGGTGATTTGTGCGATCGCCTCTTCTGTATAGGGATGCCAATAACGCATTCCCACATAAATATTAACTTCTTGCCCCAAAAAACCTAACTGTTCTTTTAGAGCTTCCCCTTGGGCTTCTGTAATCCGTCGCAATGGGGAACCACCACCGATTTGCTTATAATTTTCTTGAGATGTTCTGGTTCGTCGTGTGGCAATAAACCAGGCTAGGGGCTTTTGCAACCAGCGAAATGGTAGGCGAATAATTTCCGGATCGGAAAATAGATTGTACAAAAACGGCCCGACATCTTCTAGCTTATCAGGACCACCGAGATTGAGTAATAAGACGCCTACACGACCCATAGCAGTTACTTTCCCCCAATCTTTTCAGGTTTTTTACTAATGTTAACAATATATCTTTATTAAATATAAAGCTTAATAGCAAGGAAATATGCAATGGCAACAATTTTAAGGGATTGGAGTTACCGTTATCAGTGGTTGTATGATGGGATCTCTCGTTTAGCAGCCTTAAGTGTAGGTGGTGAAGTCCGTTTTCGGCAACTTGCTTTGCAAGGCTTAACAATTCACTCAGATTCTCAGGTTTTAGATTTATGTTGTGGTAGTGGGCAAACGACGGAGTTTTTAGTAAAAACTTCACAAAACGTAACAGGATTGGATGCTTCACCCAAGTCTTTGCAACGAGCGCGGCTAAATGTACCGGAAGCTTCATACATAGAAGCTTTCGCCGAGGAGATGCCATTTGCAGATAATTTGTTTGATGTGGTGCATACCAGCGTTGCATTACACGAGATGCAGCCTCAGCAATTACGAAAAATTATTAATGAAGTTTATCGGGTGCTGAAGCCAGGAGGAGTGTTTACGCTGGTGGATTTTCACGCTCCGACAAATCCGATCTTTTGGCCTGGGGTATCAGTGTTTTTGTTGTTGTTTGAGACGGAAACAGCTTGGGAATTGTTGAAAACTGATTTAGCTGAGTTGTTAACTGAAACTGGGTTTGAAGTGAGTAAGTCTACTTTATATGCAGGTGGGAGTTTGCAAGTAATACAGGCGAAGAAGTGAACAATACTGCTTTATTAATGGCAGGTAAGATACTCTGCTATTAATAAAGTATAGGTGATTGTTATATTGTAATTAGCATGATGAAATTTTGAGGTTAATAACAAATGACACAGGAACTAATAGACCTCAGAACTTGTATCCAGGAAGGACGTTACGCAGATGCCTTGGTAATTGTTGATGAATTAGAGGGCATGAGTAAACAAGCTATTCTGCGGAATATCCAAGCTTATTTAAGGATACTGCTCATTCATTTGATTAAAAACCAACTAGAGCAGCGATTAACTGGTTCATGGGCAGCTTCTATTCGTAATTCACTTATAGAAATTAAGAAACTCAATATCAAAGACAATAAAAAATCCTCTTATATCAATTTCAACGAATGGGATACTTATATTGAAGATGAAATAGAAGTAGCAGTGCGTGATGCCAGTGTGGAAGTTTTGAATGGAATGTACAATGAATTCCAACTTACTGAAATGGTAGATAGAAACCAGATTATTCAGACTGCTTTGAAGTTTTTGGCGCTAACTTATTCTTATTCAGCTAAGGAGTTACCCGCAACTGTGGCTGAAAATTTAACTCAGCTACCCGGTGGAGAAGATTGGAAAGCAGGTAGGCGATAAAAAATGACCCAGGAACTTATAGACCTCAAAAAGAGTATTTTGGAAGGACGTTATGCAGATGCCTTAGCAATTGTAGACGAATTAGAAGGCATGAGTAAACAAGCTATTCTGCGGAATATCCAAGCTTATTTAAACATTCTGTTGATTCATTTAATTAAAAACCAAGTAGAACAACGTTTAACTGGTTCCTGGGCAAATTATATTCGGAATTCAATCCGAGAAATTAAAAAGCTAAATATCAAAGATAATAAAAAATCTTACTATATTAATTTAGGTGAGTGGGAGAGTTTGATAGAAGAGGAAGTGATTGAAGATGCGATCGCAGATGCCAGCGATGAAGTCATGAGTGGAGTATATAATCAATTCCAACTAGCTGAAATAGTGGATAGAAACCAGGTAACTCAGACTGCTTTGAAGTTTTTATCGTTAACTTATTCTTATTCGGCTAAACAGTTACCCGCAGTTGTGGCTGAAACTTTAATTCAGCTAGCTGGTGGGGAAGATTGGAAAGCAGGTAGACGGTAAAAAAATGACACAAGAATTAATAGACCTCAGAAAAAGTATTTTGGAAGGACGTTATGCAGATGCCTTGGCAATTGTAGATGAATTAGAAGGCATGAGTAAACAAGCTATTCTGCGGAATATCCAAGCTTATTTAAACATTCTGTTGATTCATTTAATTAAAAACCAAGTAGAACAACGTTTAACTGGTTCCTGGGCAAATTATATTCGGAATTCAATCCGAGAAATTAAAAAGCTAAATATCAAAGATAATAAAAAATCTTACTACATTAATTTAGATCACTGGAATAAATTGATAGAAGAGGAAGTGATTGAAGATGCGATCGCTGATGCGAGTGAAGAAGTGATAAATGGTAAATTTACTCGCTCTCAGTTGTCAGCGATGTTAGATAAAAACCAGATTATAACTACAGCCACTAGTTTCTTGGCTTTAACATATACTTATTCACCAAAGGAATTACCAGCGATTATGGATGATTACCTTAGTCAGTTAGCTGGTGGAGAAGATTGGATAAATCGGGAAAAATAAGGCGATCGCTCTTTGTCTAATATTGATACTAAGTTTTATATCTAGGGTTTCCCCAGATCCCACTGCCACCCTTATTTCAATCCCTAATAGGGATTTTGATGAATTGTAATCATCAATGATTGCGCAGATGAATTTGGACAATTAGTGGGGTGAAACGCTTGCTGGTGTTGAGATAGAAGCACTTTTTTCGGTGTGAAATTTGTACAACTACCCCTTTGCGCATTTGACCATACAGTAACCTAAATATAAAGTAACTTAGTAATTCAACGTAGAGATGATGGAAGAAATAACGCGCCGCAAATTTATTGCAACAGCGACAGTGGCGACAGGTTTTGCCCTCGCAGTACAACCTATTTCTGCCGGAGTCATCACTACTGATGCCAAAGGGTTAGTAGCTGGTGCGGTGAAAATTCCTGTCAAAGATGGCGAAATTCCTGCCTATAGAGCAGCACCTGCGACTGGTAACAATTTCCCAATTGTTCTGGTAATTCAAGAAATCTTTGGAGTACACGAGCATATTCAGGATATCACTCGTCGCTTTGCTCGGTTGGGATATTTAGCGATCGCACCCGAATTATTTATCCGTCAAGGCGATGTCTCGAAGTTAAGCAACATAGACGAAATTCGTCCAATTGTTGCTAAAGTACCAGATGCCCAAGTATTATCCGATCTTGATGCCACAATAGACTGGGCAAAGAAATCAGCTAAGGGTAATGGCGAGAAATTAGGAATTACAGGCTTCTGTTGGGGCGGTCGTATTACCTGGTTATATGCTGCACATAATCCCCAGGTGAAGGCTGGTGTAGCTTGGTATGGGCGACTCGTGGGCGATGCTACCGAACTTCAGCCCAAGTATCCCATCGATATTGCATCAAAACTGACAGTCCCCATTCTCGGACTCTATGGTGGCAAGGATACAGGTATTTCTCTTGATACAGTAGAGCAGATGCGCGATCGCTTACAGTCCAGTAGAAGCAAATCTGAAATTATCGTCTATCCCAATGCATCCCACGCATTTTTTGCTGATTATCGCCCCTCCTACCGTGAGAATGAAGCTCAGGATGGTTGGAAACGCCTCTTGGCATGGTTTAAACAAAATGGTGTTTAAAAAATTATAGCGGTTCCCATTCAGATGCGGTACAACATTAATCGTGGGGTGTAGGGGCACGGCAGTGCCGTGCCCCTACGGGTGTACCTCACGCTACTCATGAACTGTGACGCTGAAAAAAGTTCCAAATTGTTTCACTGGCGTTCAGCCCCAGCTTGGCATTGAATTTGTTTAAACTCTCGTCAGTTGAAGAACCACCAGGCCAGAAATGTCCACCGTTTACTACCGCTAGCTGCCAGACTTCGGAGTTGCCACTACAACCTGTGTAGAGAGCGGTTTTCACTTTATCTTTAGAAAAATTCAAAGATGCATTCGATAAGGTACATCGATCGTGCGATCGCCAAAACTCTACCATATCTGAGATCGAAACCAGCGCTCCTCGTTGAGTGTGGTCATTACCTTCATAAAGGACATCGCGATCGTTTGTACCGTTGATTGTTAACATCGATATGGGAGTTTGAGGCTGGCAATTAGGTTTGAGTCTAGCTGGGAGCGAACCAGCTACTGATGCAAAACCAGCAATTTTATCAGGTAACTTACAAGCCAGTGCTTGGGTAAGTATGCCACCTCTAGAAAAACCAGTGGCATAAACTTTATGACTATCAATATTAAGTTGCTGCTGAAGATGATTAATCAAAGCACTAACAAACAAAACATCATCCACCTTTCCTTGAGTGTTACCTCTAAGGCTCCATTTTTGGTCAATTCCATCTGGATAAACAACAATAAATCCTTTTTGATCTGCTAATTCATTGAAGCGAGTCACATTACTGATAGACCGACCATTACCATCATCTCCATGAAACACTAAAACTAATGGCATCGGGCGGTCTAGATTATAAGATTTTGGGGTATAAAAATAGTAAGTACGTAACTTTCCTTGATCGTATAGTTTTCCATAATTATCACCAATCAAGATTTTTTCTTTAGTTATACTGTTTTCTTCAGCCTGAATAGGAGCGCAAGCTGTTACTAAACTAATTCCTAATATAAGTATTAAAAGTTTTTTAACAAGCTGATAATTTTGATATATATTCATATTGATTAAATTGACTTATGTCAGCTACTTTTATTTACTTTCAAGTCTTCTTTAGCAACAAGCTTTTACCTAATAGAGGCTAACAACTTTAATTGTTAGCCTCTATTTAGATATTAAACTCTGACATTTACATAACGAGCAGGAACTCTAACCTTAACCCACCTGTTACCGCGTCGTACTGTTTCCCAATGTGCAGGAATTAACTTTCGTTGAAATCGAGCAACAATAGGTTTATGCACAATAGCAGCTCTATGAACATTGGGTCTGACAATGATTTCTGCTGCTGATGCTTGTGACGGTAAGGAGGAAATTGCAAATGGGAGAGCAAGTAATGTACTTAATAGAATACGTTTCATATTCAAATCTCCATCAATTTATTTTCTTGAGTTTTATACAGTATTTATCAATAATTTGTGAACAAATATTCTTACCCATTAACTTTACAGTAAGTTTTGTTTGTTACACGACTTAATTGATTTGCTGTATTGCTCTCAGTTTAAATTGCTGAATAATAAAACACAGTGTAATAAAGTCATAATTTCAGTATGACTTTATTCACATTTTGAATTTTGGACAAAAAAAGGAGTTCTAAACTCCTTTTTTATTAGTATTATTTGTTACTTGATTATGTATGTTTACTGGATTTTGTATGCGATCATCCCAATCAATACGGCAAGACCTAGCGCTCTGCGAAAATAATTAACGCCTTGAAATAGCTCCATCCATGCCCAAGTAAACAAGGAGCCATTTGCCAGAAAGTCTAACACTGTATTGATTTTACCACTTGTAAAAACTAGAGTTAGTAAACTAGCAACTATCCAAAGAATCAGTGGTGGGTTTGGCATTTGACCCAAAACAATTTTGCCATTGCTGTCACGGAAGGTTTTATCAATTAATGTATTTTCCATTGTTTGAAATTGCTACTTAGGTAATAATTATTAACTTGCAAAAATTACGGGTATATTTAATTGATAGTAGCCTGAAATTTGATTGCAAGTTATTTAATAATATTAAAACATTAAACAAAATCTATTTTCACCCATCTAATTGCTGAGATTAGAGCAGTGAAGGATATTCATATATGACTATATTGAAAGGCATACTTATACCAATTCAATTAATGATTGCATCACATCTTTGGGTAAAGGTAAAGACGCGATGAATCGCGTCTCTACAAATGGTCTATTTGTCGCATTTTTTTTCAAATTGGTATTACACGAAATCTGTCAATACGTATTTCTTCCTTTTCTTTCTTCTCTACCAGACGCTACGTGTAGCTTGCTTCTGCATAAGAGTATGCGTCCGTTAACATAGAAAAGCCTCCCGGAATGGGAGGCTGAAAAGTTAGCGGAGACAACTTGTTAAACTACAGCGATCGCTCCTCCTAATGCAGAGAAAATGGCGGAAACGAATGCTGTGGCAAACAGCCACCACGCTGCTGTAGCTGCGGCTTTGCGGGTTTCTTCTGCTTGCCGCTGTGCTTGATGCTTTACCTGTTCTAGACGGCGTTGGGCTTCATGCTGTAGGCGTTCTGCACGTTGCAATACTGTGTTGCGTGCCCGTTCAATTTGGTCGATGATTCGGTTGGCATCTTCTTCGGAGATGTCCTCACGAGAACTCATAATTGCCACTAGGGTATCACGGTCAAAGGAGGACAGGCGATCGCGCAGGGCATCAAAACCCGCCTGGGGATCGTCAAAAACTGTGCGAACATCGCGCTTAATACTATCATAGTTAAGTTCCGGGCGATCCAGGGAGTTGAGATAGTTACGAATGCGGGCGAAAACCCCGTCAATTGCATCTTGAATGCCGCGTTGAATGCTTCGTACTTGTTCGACAAATTGATCCCTTACGGATACCATATTATCGGCAATCCGTGCTGCTTCTTCATCAGAAATATCTTCCCGAATTTTCAGCAGGGCGATGATGGTATCACGGTCAAATTGGGAAAGGCGATCGCCAAAACTTTCTACGCCGACTCGCGGATCGTGCAACAATAATTGCAAGTCGCGTTTGATACCTTCAGGATTGAGTTCTTCTTTGCCAGTTTGGCGCAGATACTCTTCCAAATAACCTTTGAATGATTCCACTCTTTGTTGTGTGCGGCTAGCTAGGCGACGAGGCGCACGCACAAAGTTACGAATCGAAGTTTGGGTGGAATCAATGATTTCATTGACTTGTTCTTCACTCAAGTCTTGGCGTTGACTGAGCAATTTCACTAGTGTATCTCTGTCTACCTGCGACAACCGACGGCGCAGTGCAACGGCTCCTTCTTGGGGATTTTCAAACAATCTGGTCAAGTCTCGCTGAATACCCTCTGGATTCAGTTCTTGTTTGCCAGTATTTCGGAGATAATCTGCGATCGTTGTCGTCACAGAGTCGTATTGCTCTTTTGCTTTATCGACTACAATTTGGGGTGTGTGGCGAATACTGTACCATGACTCCTCAGTAGCATTGATGATTTGATTAACTTGATCTTCATTCAAATCTTGCCGCTGACTTAACAACTGTACTAAGGTATCGCGGTCAAAGCGAGACAAGCGTGCCCGAATTGAGCTAATTCCAGCTTGAGGATCTTCTAGTAGCTTTTTGAAGTCGGCGCGAATACCATCAGGATTCAGTTCTGATTTTCCGGTGTTACGCAGATATGATTCTACATTTAGCCACAGAGTTTCTGCTTGATATTGTGCCTGTTCTGCCAGTCCTTTGGATTCTACCAAGACGCGATCGCGTTGTTTTTCCAACTCATCGACAATGCTATCTACTTCATATAACTGGACATCATTACGTTGTAGCAATATCTGCCGAATTTCTTGGCGGTCAAGGTGCGCTAGTCGCAATGTCAGAGTTTCATAATCTGTTTCTGAGTCTTCCAACAGTGGTTTAAAATTCTGCTCAATGCCTTCGGGTGTCAAATCTGCCTTGGGAGTAATGAGCAGATAACTTTCTACTGCGCGTTGCAAGTCTTGGACTATATCTCTTTCTTCAATAGCTCTCACTGTTACCAGTACTTCTTGGCGGACAGTTTCTAGCTGATTTGCAATGCGCTGAATTTGACCTTGGGTAAGCAATCCCCGTTGTTGCAGAATTTTGGCGAAATCATTGCGGGATAGTCGTTCTAGTTCCCTGCGGACGATTCCAGGGTCAGCTGCTGGGTCGTAGATGACATCATGAAATTCCTGGGCAATTCTTTCTGGACTCAGTTGCCAAGCATAAGTATTGTACAGGTAGTTTTCGACATCAGCCCGAATTGGATTATAGGGTTGTGATGGTGTTGGCAACCCTAGCTTATCTGCTTGTTCAGTAACTTTATCTTTAGCGGAAGTGAGACTACCCAAGATTTTTTCCACATCCAAATCAGACAAATCTGCGCGTCCCATAACAATGCCGGTTAAGGCAGATAGTCCTTGCTGGAGTGTACTTTGAATTGACCCGGTAGCTGCTTTTTGGTCAGATTCTTTGGAACCACGTTTTTCTGCTAATAACCGATCTAACTTGGCGTTGAGTTCGTCAGTTTTGCTTTGTCCTGGTGGAAGTGATTTCAGATAATCCGTTAACTCACCCAAACGGTCTTCAGTGGGTGGTTGCTGACTTACTACTTGCTGCCAAACTTTATACAAAGTATCAGCAATGCGGCTAACGTCTTTTTTGGAAAGATCGGTGCGGCTGCTGACTAACTCAATAAACTTTTGGCGGTCGATGTTGCGGATATCTGGAGTCCCAGCGATCGCTTTTAATTGCGGATCGTTGAGTAAATTTTCAAAATCACTCCGAATCTTCGATACATCTAGCTCTGGAGGACGGATCTTTTCTAAGTAATCTTCAATGTTTTCCCGGATACTTACAGGGTCGATGGCGCTTCCTAGTTCTCGACGGACGGCGGCGGCGGCGGCTTCAGCCGTGGCTACCACTTGGTTACTCACAGTTTTAGCGCCTAGTGCGGCGGTAGCAGTCCCCATAATCGCCTGGAACCCAGATGTTGCCGTATTCACAACTGAGCCAATTAAGGAGCCTACGGTGGTGGAACTTACCCACACTAGGAGCAAAAAGTAAGCACCCCAAATCACCAAACCGAGAATCGCTCCCAATCCTCGGTCTGAGATCACAAGGCTCAATTTTACTGCCAGATAAGAAGCGATTAATAAGGCGACCGTCACAGTGACTAATGTCCAAATCCCTACTGCTGTGCCGATTTTGCGAATGCTGCCGCCCAAACTTCCGACTTCCTCATTATCTGAATCCGAATCAGATGAGTGCCCCAGGTAGGAAATACCGGCTGCAAGGGAGAGATTAGTTAGAACTAATTGGAAAGCAAAGGCAAGAATCACGCCGGAGATTAAAGCCACAAAAAAGCGTGGCCCCGAAATGAGAACCGATGCTTGTTCTGGTGTTACGTTTGAGGGTTCTACTGGAACCTGTGCTAACCATAATAGTGGTTTATAGAGTCCCACCATGATTTCCGTACTTTGGAACATTGGATTTCCTTCTACTAAGTTTAAATTTGGGGGAATTAAGAATTTCTTGAGAAGCAACTCTTAGTATTTATTATGTTTGTACCTATGGCAATACCTAACTCTTTAGATCACAATCGTAGAATTTACCTGTTTAAAGCATCTCTCCAAGGACTGAAACCCTCATACAGCGAAAGATATAACTTTTGCTATCTCTTAATAAAACACATAATTAAATTGGCAAGTAATATTAATTATGTACCGCTAATTTTAATTATTTAATTTATAGTAAATAATTATATTTTAAGAATAGTTGGCTTCAAAATAGTTTAGATTTATAAAGAAGGGGAAGGGGGAAAGGTAAAAACCTCGCCCGCAAGTGGCGCGAAATAATCCAAATTTTATGAGTCAGGTGAAAACCTCGCCCCTTGTGGGCGACCTGTTCATCCCTTTCCCCTTTAACCTTTTCCCTTTTATTTAAATATCTATTTTTATCACTCTCTTTAGGTGGATTTATTTATAATAATACGTTTGAGCATCGGTCAGAAGAAGTGCTTATATTTTGTGCCTATAGACAGAAAGCATTCTAGTTATTAATAGCTACATTAAAGTTAACAAACGAATCGTTGAGGATAAAAAATGGCAAATCGCTTTTCCAAAGATTTGCCAATAATTTCAACAGAATACAATGGTTGCGATCGCAATTATTTTGTGTTTGGTTGGACTCCTCAAGCCGAAATTTAGAGCGGTCGTTTGCAATGATTGCCTTTCTTGCCTATTTAGTTTGGGATTTAGTTGGCTATGGCGTTCTGCGTAACGTTTTGCGCTTGATTGATTACTAAAGCATTAAAGAATAAAAACCAACTTGATTAGGAAGGAAAAAACAATGGAAACTCGCCCATCTACTGATTTATCATCTACTGCTAAAGCTTACAATGGCCGCGATCGCAATGAATTTCTGTTTGGTTTTACTCCCCAAGCTGAAATTTGGAATGGTCGCTTGGCAGCTATTGGTTTTCTTGCCTATTTACTTTGGGATTTAGCTGGTTATAGCGTCCTGCGCGACGTTTTACATCTGATTGGCTACTAGAAACTAAACACTTAAAAACCTACTAGATTTTGGAGCAAAAAAATGGCAATTAAAGAAACTCGTTCTTCTACTGATTTACCACCTGTTGCACCCGAATACAACGGGGTAGACCGTAATGCATTTTTGTTTGGTTTTACTCCCCAAGCCGAAATTTGGAATGGTCGCTTGGCAGCTATTGGTTTTCTTGCCTATTTACTTTGGGATTTAGCTGGTTATAGCGTCTTGCGCGACGTTTTACATCTGATTGGCTACTAGTAAGTCAGTCTGCGACAAGTATTATGACAGGTTAAGATAGTTTGTAGTAAGCACTTAAGTGCTTGCTACGACCCGATCAAAAAATTAAACAACTTGCTCTTTTACTGATTTACCAACTATTGCACTAGAATACAGTTTAATTGGTTGTATAGTAGTGAAAAAAGCCACCTAAAACTAGGTGGCTTATCTATGATAAAAATTACTGAAGTTTTCAACAGGGATTATTCATCAATACTACTAGGAATACCCAAAACAGCACAAGGAAAATTAAAACCTAAAGCTTCAATCATCGGATGATTGACAGAGTTGCAACCTAGAAACAGAATATCAGCAGCTTCTGATTCAACAACTTTGTTAAGTTCTGTGGCAATGGAGCCAAACCGCAGGTGAGATTTAAAGGAACCTTGCCATTCTTCAGCTAGACTTCGGGCTTGCCAGAGAATTATATCTGCTTGTTGTAGGGGAGTTATCACTCTCTGTAATTTGGGTTGAGTTAATACCTGTGTGACAGACTTTGATACTTCACTGACTTGACATTCCAATGAAGGCTGTTGTTGGGGAAAGCTTAAAATATTTGGATACTGACTGCTTTGATTATCTTCTACTACATAAACTGCTTGAACTGTAACTTCTGTATTGGTAGCTAAACGCGTTTGATGGGCAATCCAAAAGGCAATATCTAATGCTGTATGACTGTTGGGAGATGCGTCATAAGCAACAATTAAGTTAACTGCTTTTGAGCTTTTAGATTTTTTTGAAAAAGGTTTTTTTGGTTCTGGCAGGAGTACCATTTGTTCAATTAAGTCATCTCGACCTGTGGCACTTTGCAGACGTGCTAACATTGGCTTTATTTGCACAGCTTTACTTCTCCTAATGGAATGAATTAGCAATGAGAAGCAGGGGGACAAATTTTAGATTGAGTGACGATAAGCAAAATCTCAAATCTGAAATCAGTCAAGGAAACCCCAATAATAACTGTATTACAGCCTAAGTCTTGGGGGTTCCTTCCATTGCCTACGGAGTTAGCTGACGGGCTAAGACTGG
>CAXUOL010000135.1:0-12184 GCA_964252435.1 uncultured Nostoc sp. | reverse complement strand
CTCGTCCGCCAGTCTATATTTTGACCTGGCAAGATAGCTATTTTCACTGTGTTATGACGAGTTTGAACTATCGACTCACTTTATTTTTAGCTGATGGTACCCCGGTTAAAGCGATCGTTAATATTGCGCTCCGAGAAGTCGATCCTGAAGATATGTCGGGGGGCAAATCACCTGGGTCAAAAAAACCACCTGGGTCGAAAAATCCACTTGGGTCGAAAAATCCACCCTCGCCGAAGCCAAGGCCAAAGCGGTAAAAGACTTCACTAAATTTTAAAACTTGCTGAAGGTTATATCAATCCAGGAATCTATTCTACCTATTAAGAGAACAAACTCTAAATCACCTAACAACACTGAGAGTATTTGCCAATGCCTGCCAAACCTAATTCTGCCAAACCTCGGTCTGCCAAACCTAATTCTGCCAAACCTAACTCTGGCAAAAATAATAGTGAAAACCTTTATTTAAACAAGCCTATACTTATACTGGGTGGAGCGCGGGCACCAAAGGAACTAGTAGACGACATTCTGGAAATTGTTGTGGATGAAAGCTTACATATGCCAAGTATGTTTGTCATGAAAATCCATAATGTGTATGTTGCTGCGAGCGAGAACAGCAAGCCTTGGAAAAACGAAAATTACTTTAATATTGGCGATCAAATTACGATTGGATTTGAGGCTGGTACGACAGAAGATATTGAATTTGATGTGGTTCAAATAGAGGAGCGGTTAATTGAGGGCGAAATTACAGGTATTGAAGTCAAATTTGTCAATCCATCTACAGCCCATATTATTGTGCGCGGCTATGACGTTTCCCATCGACTGCATCGGGGTCGCTACAATCGATCTTTCTTAAACTGTACGGATACCGATATTGTACGAAAGGTTGCTCAAGAAGCGAAGATTAAAATTGGTCAATTGGATGCCAGTGGTGTCTCCCATGATTATGTTTTTCAAGAAAATCAAACCAATATGGAGTTTCTGCGGGAGCGAGCTGCAAGAATAGGGTTTGAACTCTTTGTTCAAGACAATAAGATTTACTTTCGCAAGCCCAAAGGTGAAGGCTCTATCAACTTGGAGTGGCTTCATGATCTTATGAGCTTTGATGTAAGAGTTACCAGTGCTGAACAAGTTAGTTCGGTTCAGGTTAATAGCTGGGATTATAGTAATAAAAAGTTGATCACAGCAACCGCCTCAAAGGAACAGTTGGTTACGGTGACAGGAAATGGTGACGGGAGCACCATCAGTAATAAGTTTAAAATGCAACAACCTCCTAAAATGATTGTGGTAGACCAACCTGTAGATACTCTAAAAGAAGCAGAACAGATGGCTCAGGCTCTTTGTAATGAACTAGGCGGAGAGTTTGTGACTGCTGATGCCAAAGCTATGGGAAACCCTACAGTTCGACCGGGCAAAGTGGTTACACTTGAAAATATGGGAACTCGCTATAGTGGTGATTACTATGTAACAGAAACTTGTCACCACTACATACAGGGGAATTATACAACTGGTTTTACAGTTCGAGGGCTAAGAGAAGGTAGCTTACTTTCTACATTGCCTCCCAAGACTCATCTGCAACCTGGTCAAACTCTATTAGTGGGTCTGGTGACTAAGAATAACGATCCAAAAGGTTTGGGTCGCGTTAAAGTAAAATTCCCCACTTTGACTATGGGTCATGAAAGCAATTGGGCTAGGGTAGTAGGTTTAGGGGCAGCTAATCAAAGAGGATTTTATTGCTTACCAGAAATTGATGATGAAGTGCTTGTCGGTTTTGAACACGGTGATATTCATCGACCCTATATTGTAGGGGGTGTCTGGAATGGCAAGGATAAAACGGTTGAAACTGTTGCTAATACTGTTAAGAACCGCAAAGTGAGAGTACGCACCATTAAAACCCGTACAGGACATACGATTCAATTTGTTGAGGAAGATGATAAGAGATCCAAAGCAGGAATCTATATTAAAACTAGCGGCGGACATCGTATCGACATCAACGACAGTCAGAAATTTATAGAAATTAAAACTTTTGGTAAGCATAGCATCCGTATGGACGACAAACCTATGTCAAAAAAGATCGAAATTAAAACATCAGGTAGAAATCAAGTGATCTTAAATGATACACAATCTATTATTAGCGTTAGAACTAGAAGGCAACAACAGCTAACCTTTGTTGACACTGGAATGATGGTTAATCTTAGAACCACAGGGACGATTAATGTAAATGCTGGTCCTTTGATCAATGTTAATGCAGCGGGCGCAATTTCATTAAAAGGTGCATCAATTAATATGATGGCACCTACAATCACTATGGTAGGAGCTGTGACAACAACAGGACCTTTTACAGTTGTTGGACCTGCGACAATGGGACCTGCTGTTACGATGACTGGGGCAGTCACTGCTAACAGCGCACCGGTTATGGTTGTACCAGTCTAAGAAGACTATTGCCTGCAATCTAAAATCCTAGAATTGTATGAAACACCAGCGAGGAAGTATAAATCTTTCTCGCTCTAAATTATTATTGTCATCATGAGATTATTGGTCGAAAATAGTCATTTTTGAACTTAGTTAAGGACATTGAATGACTGAAGCCCTACTCTGAGAGCAAGGCTTTAGTCAGGATTATTGTTGCATACTTGTTCACTTGAAACCCTTAATCTTACTGAGTTGATTTATGCAACAGCGCCCCCTTCAGACTGTAAATCGATCGCCTGTTTGCGTTTCCAGGCAAAATGTAGAATATTTATGCCTAACTCTTGAGCGGTTCTGATCTCAGTTCGCGATCGCTGCAATTCTTCGTCTAAACCCCATAATCCGCCCAGATTGCCGATCGCTAGAATAATTCCCCCACCAGACAAGAGTTGAATTCTGGTTCCATCCATTATTGGCAACGCAGAAAATAGAAACGGCTTTATCCGCAAGGGATGGTCGCGACGGGCTTCTTGTAAAGACTTTAGTGGTGTCTGCAAATGTTGAGCCAGTGCCTGGACTGATTGAATCAGTTCTGTACTCTCGGCGGGGGCATCGACTAGCAAAGTGCCTCCTGACTTCAGGTAGCTTAAAAGGTTTGAGAATTGATAGTTGTTTAGCGATAAACTCTGATGCCCAGTCAGATATAGCAGTTCGTAGGGATGCAAATCTCCATCCCAAGTGACTCGATCAACGGTTTCTGCACCTTTTAAGGATGGATAGATATCTTCAACAGCGCGCAGTAAGTAGGTGAGATTGAAAAAATTTCGGCTACAGTCTTCATCATCAGAGTTGATTTCAGCAATTTGAACTAAACCTTGAGGTCTTGCCTGTGCTTGACGGCGATAACGCAAGTCTAAATCGCCGTATCCCGGAAAAAAGATATCGGCAGGTGTGCGGAGCAATTCTTGCTGCGATCGTCGCAACAGGACGCGACAAAGCTCCACGTCTGACCGCTCAGGGGGACGGCTTCTCTCGTCAATTCTAAAGGTTTCCTGTACGACTTCTCGATCGGGACTTATCCCCAATTGATCGGGATCTCGATACTGAGCAACCAAATAAATAGTGACAGGTTCCGACTCCTTTAACTCGGTTGCGATCCGAAAATTGATTTTATGAGGCACGACAATCGGATTTCCTTCTAAATCAATGGCAATTCCTGGCTGAATTTGCACCCAGCGATTGTCTCGATATTGAGCGGCAACTTCTTCTGGAGCTGGAATTATCCGTACTCCTAACCCGCAAACAATCCCTGGCTGATTGATTGACTGATAGTGAAGATTTTGACGTTTACGCTGATAATCATGGGCGCGTTGCCAACGCTCGGCAGTTAGGAGCAAACCATCTCTAACTTGTTGGCGCTGCATAGGAGCGATCGCTGGGTTTGGAAAAGGATAAGTCATGAGGATATCTCCAATTCAATACACTAATTCGGTTGAATAAGTTTTATAGCAATCCGATTTGATTCCTGAATTACTCGTAGAAACTAGGGACTGGGGACTGGGTGAAAAGCCTTATTGTGTCTAAGTTTTATCATCTGTTAATGTCCTAACCACCAAGGCTGTTGCTGTAACTTTGCAGGATTTATGGTGAGAAAATAAAATTCTTTTCCCCCTGCTTGCCCTCAACGATCATTTTTGGGTTGACAGACCACTAGTACCGCAAGGCGGAATTCAAAATTCAAAATTCAAAATTAATATAGCGTAAGCATTTCATTGGTTTTGAATAGGTGGTTTATTTAGGCCGTACTGCACTAGTCTGTTTCTATCCGCAGGCTGTAGGAGCAGAATGCAGGTTTCTCTTGCTCGATTATTCGCCGGACGAGCTGCTCGTCGATTGGACTGTTTG
Organism: uncultured Nostoc sp.; assembly: GCA_964252435.1. Lineage (GTDB taxonomy): Bacteria > Cyanobacteriota > Cyanobacteriia > Cyanobacteriales > Nostocaceae > Nostoc. The sequence continues at coordinate 7,876 of CAXUOL010000135.1, read as the reverse complement.
GCTGGGCACGCAAGCGCACATCAAAGTGATAAGGCTTGCCACCACCGATAATCGCATCTTCGCCTACATAAGCCAAGCCAAATAAACATCCTTGACCAAACGGTTCGGTGATGCTGATTGATTTATCTTCTTCCCGGTCAATTTGTTCATCGAGGGGTAAACCCGTATATAAATGTAGATAAAATCGAAGTCCCTTACGGGTTCCGCGACAGCGATAAATTTCTACGGCGCGTCGAATTAGCCGCCTTTGATGGGTTAAATCTAGCTGTGCATCAATTGGCCAGTCCACCCAGTGAGCTAGAAATGGCAGTAGCGCCAGAGGTGCAGTCAATGGGTCTAGATGCGCCCACATTGAACCGAAGCTATTCACCACTGGATCGAACGCTTGCTCAAAAATTTTGATGAAGCGATGAATATAGTCAACTTCTTGATAAACTATCGGCAAAAAAGCAGTATAGCTGCTTTGTGGTCGAACATTTAGCTCAAAATTGGATTCTTGAATCGGATGTGGACTTGACCCTTGACTTAGGCTTTGACTAGCATAAATCGACAGACAACCTCGAAAGTCGAGTTGCTTTTCCTTACTTCCCTGAAGGGCATCTTGCCCCTCAAAAAAATCGTCAGGAATCAGAAACCATAAGTCAGCATGTCTGCTTTTCTTGGCAGCCACTTCTAGCGTTATAAGGTGGATTGCAGCCCCCATTGCAGTGCCTGACTTTTGTGCCACTGAGTTCTGCTCTGGGGCTGTCCCGAATTGAGGCGCGGTCTCAGCATCCGTCTGCACCTGACACCATTCCAAAGGGAACGTCCCATTTAGCTTTAAGGTGAGGTGTTGAGGTTGAGACTCCCAGTTTTTAATCTCAAGGGCAACCCGACAGAGTTCTCCCGGATAAACCACAATTTCAGATTGCGGTTGCGAACCTTCTACAGCTTCAGCTCCAAGCATCCGACTGCCTCCTTGGGAGGTGGTCGCAGAAATCTGCATGGGAGAGATCTGAAGACTGGCTGATTTGGAGGTAAGTACTGGCACCATACTCTAAATCCTCATTGCAGATTGGTCTGTCAAAACATTTACACTATGTCCTGTGCGCGCCTGGGGATCTGCCCAGGAGCAAAGTAAACCCAAGGAGCCGGGATCTATGTAGTTTACAGGCGTAGTTTGCCGCTGCCAAGATTCCCGATTTTTTTGAATAGGAAACAGTAAAATAGCACCCAAGTATTGAATCCCTGCTGTTTGCTGAAGGAGAGCCATTATGTCTGACGGATAAAGGGGGCGACCAAAGGGCCAGCCCGTCATTTCTAGGCCGCCAGTTAAAGGATTGAGGTAGCGATAAAGCGTGACTTTGAGTTTATGGATAATCTCGGCTTGGGCACTTGGGTTTTTATAGGCAGGCTCTAGGGTGACTTCGGCTTGAACCGATACGCCAACGTAGTTAGGCTGCTGTAGCTGTACCTGAATACCTAGCAAACGTCTTTCGTCTAGATAGTGCAAGACTTGATCGCGCAAAGCCGAATTTAAATTGAAGTTGTCTGGAGCAATCCCGCGTCCTAAGTCAATCAAGTCGGTATTAGCTTGAGGCACGACGCACACGCTGACGCTCCCGGCAGTTTGGCTGGCGGACATCGGTAAGCAAAATGCGCGGGCGATCGCACCACCACTGCCTTTGAGAGTTAAGGCTTCAAAATCTGAAGCAGTAACGGCTCGATCATGCGATCGCAGCATCTGCGGCGCTCTCAAGACGGCTCGTTCGAGAGACTCGGCATCGGCACCATTGACAGCAGCATGATGATTGGTCACGCTGTCTATATAAGGAATTGCTGTCTGCATAAACGTCAGCGTGTTTGCCTGTACGTTTCCCTGTTTGCCACCTCCGGTACGATAGGAAAATATAATTTCAGCACCACGGGGAGGAATTGCCCCATACTGTTGCTCAATTATTTGCTCGTGCAGGTCATAACCAAGCGATCGATCTGCTGGCAGCATTTGCTGTAGATAAGCACGAGTTTGCTTTTGCTTCTTAAGCGTTTGAGGTTCGCGAATCAACGGTCCAAACTGAATAGTGCCTGTCAATGCATCAACAACATAATGCCGATCTTGGGGTTTTGAGTCAGCAAAGTCTTCAACTTCTTGCCAGATTTCGGGGAGTCTCCCTAGCGGAAAAACAAGCAGTTCCTCTTCTCCCTGGCGCTCCAGAATGGGCGCAGTCTCAACCTCAAAGCTCTGCCCGGGTTGCCCGTCGCTGATACCTAATATTTCCTCTTGTACCAGAACGCACTGACTAGCTTGCACTGATCCACCAATGGTACGTATCGCAATTGTTTTAATCCGAGGAGAATTGGCATATTTTGGCTGGCGATCGCTAGATTCAGTGAGGGTACAGCGAATCCAACGACCTCGATAGCCATCAAAACTGGATACAGGCCAGCGTTCGGGCAGATGTAGAATCACATTACCATTTTGCTCAAAACTATCGTCATCTCCCGTATTCTCATTAAAGCTAAAGCCATTGGTGGTGTCGTCTGCTTCCTGCAAGAGTACCTTTATCCATGATTCGCCGTCCCAGGCTTCCCAACTACGGGGAGGATGCTTTGGATCGATGCCTGTAGGCGTACCTTGCGCTCCTGTGAAGGCGATCTCCAAAACAGCTCCTTCCAAAGGGGTATCAGGCTCTATTGTCAGATAAAAACTATTGCCAGACTGCGGCTTTTGCGGAAATAGTTCAAATTCGTGAGTCACTGCCAAACCTTCATGTTGAGGATGCCATTGCCCGGTGTGATTTTGGAGCGATTGAGGAGTATTAGCCGCATCTGGTGCAGACAATATATGTTTTAAGGTTGGTTGACCGAGCAACAGGTCTCGATCGGTAGTAAAAACAATGGCTTCCTGGGTTTCAGTGCGCTCTGTTGCAACTTCTGTTCCGTATGGGATAGTGTAGTTTTCCAGTAAATGAGTGCTGAGGTAAAAAGTCAGCCTAACTTGAGCTGGGGTCGGTGGCTGTAGGCGAATTCCTAATAGTTCTAGAAAGGCTACATAGTTTTTACGGGGAATCTGATTGAATTGCATCAGCATCTGGTCGGTGAGCCAAGCAAATAGCTCGACTAGGGTAATGCCAGGATCGCTGATATTGTGATCGGTCCACTCTGGACAATAGCGGGGAATACGCAGTAAGCATTCTTCTACTAAATCGTCAAAGTTGCGCTCGTCCAGATGAGAACTAGGAAGTTGAGGTAAAAAGTCAAAATCCACGATTACTCCTCCTCTGAAACTAAATAGAACGGGTAGACAAAACTGTAAAGGTCAGGATGAGATTTGAGGCGATAGTCAATGACAATATTGACGCGCCCAGCGATCGTGTTGGGATCTGTGCGAACTTCATCAACATCAATTCGAGGCTCCCATTTTCGTAATGCTTCCAGTACGTAAATCTTAATTCTTAATAAAGTATCGTTATTTATGGGGGCAAAAGCTAGTTCTGATAAGCGACAGCCAAAATCAGGACGGTAAACACGTTCGCCTAAATCAGTACGCAAAATTAACCAGATTGATTCTTTGACTTTCTGAGCTTCAGCACTGAGCTTGAGTCCTCCCTGTACATTGCTTTGCAATGGGAAAGACAAGCCTGTACCTAAATATTTATATGACGACTCATTTATGAGGTTTGCCATTTCATCGACCCTAAGCTTCGGTTATAAGACTTAGAGTATCTGGCGAGCAAAAAAAATCTATCAACCGAAGGTCTATATGCTTATAAAAAGGTTGAAAGTATATTATAAATGTACCCTAAAACTAAAATCGAAATGCTCAAGCTAAACAAGAATACGAATTAGAAAGAACTATCTAAAAGTCGTAAGGATCAAATCGGATTCAAGACAGATGCTATTGTACCACTTACCACCCTTTTACAGACCAGTGCCGAACTGGCTCAAATATTTACAAAAGTCTAATACATTAACAACCCAAGGGAGTTATCAATACAAGCCAAATAAAAAAGGGAAAGAGAAAGAGAAAGAGAAAAAGAAAGAGAACATCAAAGAAAGACAAAAACGACCATCTACTCTTAATCTAGATGGCGGGATGTCGGTAGATATGGGAATCATATTATGTCCGTCTAATCACTTATGATAAAAGCAGAGAGCGAAAATATAATTTATGCCAAGGCGGATAAGTATAGCGGAGCATTCAAATATTTCTGAATTAGAACACCTTTACCGTCAAGCTAAAGATGGAATAGAAAGCCGTCAGTATCAAATTATATGGTTACTGGCACAAGGGAAGAAAACAGAGGAAGTTGAGGAAATCACAGGCTACAGCAGAACATGGATATACGCATTAGTTAAAAGGTATAACGAATTGGGTATTTCTGGCATCGGCGATCGCCGATGCCAAAATCAAGGTTCAAAGCCGAATGGCACTAAGAAAAGCCGGAACCCTTGCGGTTTAAGCAGTTTGCAATTGCTTGCGTAATTCATGCCGGGGTTTCGTCATCAAGGGGTAAATTTTTGGGCGACGTTTACGAACTCGTGGTTCATTTCTAGCAGGGCGGTCAGGAACAGCCTTGTGAGCAATAACTTTTAGCAAAGTGCGATAAATTCGGAGACGTTTTGTTGAAGTTGCTGCTAATAATTTTACCTTTGCGTATGGATGTTGTTCGAGCTTGATGCTTACGGAATATTGCATCACAATTAAGTTTTAACAAAGCGACTATATCAGCGTAAGCGCAAAAAGCTCTATCTCCTAAAAGAATATCTCCATGATTAAGAAACTGATATAGCTGACGAGCTAATTTAATATCATGAGTGTTCAGAACATCGATACATAGAGCAATCGCGGCTCCCGTCGCTAAACTGAATATTACACCGATTTTCGCAATTGGGAATCCACACCCAAGCTTTTGGCTACTAGGTTGGGGATATGCTTTCTGGTTTTCGGCAGTATCAGGCATTGATACCGTAGACCCATCTATTACTTTCACATTTCGACCACACCATAAATATTCTGTTGTCACTTTTGCTTCTAAATTATCTGCCGCTTTTTTAAAAAGTTTTTCTAATAATTTTTCTGGTAATCTAGAGCGTGCTTGGCAATAAGCACTTGTATCGGTAGAGGGAATTTCTACTATTTGTTCTGCCAAATGAGCAATTATTTTACTGACTGCATTGTGGCAACTTTTATCAGAATCTAAAACTTGAGATAAAAATGCCCACAGAGTTACTATAGGGTCAAATAATCGCTTCTTATATTTAATTTTTAGTTCCACAATGGCTTGCTCAATTACAGATTCTGGTAATAGCTCTTTAAAAGGCAATCCTAAACTTTGATTAAATTTATCCTTGAGGATTTGTACGCGTAGTGTCACAGTAGTAGTAGTTATATTTGCTTGCTCGTCTCTTGTGAAAGTATTTCATGAACGAGTAAGCTTTTTCTACTTAGCACAAAATTTACATAACCCTTACATCTCATCCCCGTCTCTGTACAGCGATCGCTCTTTGCGATGAACTTTATCGGCGATCGCTTCCATGAAACTGCATCAAAGACAATTGCCTGAGCCATCCCAACACTTTTCAATAGCTTTTAAAGCTGTAGTCCTTATTCCACATAGCTTAGAGCTTTTCTTAGTGCCATTCGTTCAAAGCCATTAATTGAGGATATTGAACAAGCGCACTTGTGGCAGGTTTTACAAACAAGTGCCCTAGACGGAGGGCTATGGAATGGTCGCAAAGTCTCAGATTGGCTGACATCTGTAACTGGAAGGCATATTAGCCGCCAGAGAGGATGGGAAATATTGCGCCAGATGACTTTTAGACTTCGAGTGCCTCGACCGTCTCACACTGCAAGTGACTTTTTTGAGCAAGAACTCTGGAAAAAAAACTAGCCTAATTAGGTTGAGGAACTCCAAACCAGGAACCCAGAGGCTGAAATTCAACTTTGGTGTGAAGACGAACACCGCTTGGGACTCAAGCCAATTCTGCGACGAGTGTATGTACCTGAGGAAAAACACCAATCGCCAATGTCAACTGGAGATTTAAATGGTTATGGTTATATGCATTTGTACATCCCAAAACAGGCGAAACAAAAGGCGTGGATTCTCCCATACGTCAATAGCGAACTTTTTAGTCAGGTTTTAGCAGACTTTGCTCGTGAATTTGAATTAGGTGCTAAAAAACATATTCTTCTAGCTGTTGACCGAGCTGGGTGGCATATTAGACTCATCCGCGAATCATGAAAGCTTACCAGGAGGGAGTTACAAGGATTTGCACGCAAGGAGCGATCGCCATCTGGCTGTACGAGGAAATGAGGGTTTGAAGGCATATAGAGAGAAAAAAATGGAATTATAGCAGAAACGTAGAATCAGAATAGATGAATTTAAAAATCGCAAATTAAGTACTAAGGGTAACAGAAAATAACCGATTAATTCGTAACCTTACCAGCCCACAAACAGCCAGAATTACCTGATTATATCGATGTCGAGCTAGACGGAATCTATCACTAGCTACTCGAAATATTTTGACCCGACATATCATGTGTTCAACAGCGATTCGGCGTGACGAGAGTTCTTTATTCTCTTGTTTTTGTAATTCCGAGATTTCTGTATTTTTTCGTTTCTTATGAGGGGTGGTAATGGCATCATCTCCTATATAGGCTTTATCGCCAAGAAACTGTTGTGTGTCAGGAAATTTATGGCGAGTTTCTCGAAATAAATTAATATCGCTTGTCTTCCCTAACATTCCGACACAGACATCGACAATATCTTCTCCTCCAGGTAGAACAATAAATTGATTTTTCAGAGTGTGCATTTTTTTCTTGCCAGAGTAGTATCGTTTTTGCTCTTGATAGTCTACAGGTCTTGCTGTAGCTTGTTCAGCGCTATCGACAATTAATTCGTATTCAGACAGCATTCGCTGTAATTCTTGATATTTTTGACTGTCTGTTGATACTTCTTCTATTTGAGATGCTGGTAAAATATCTCGCAAAATATCTACCCAATAATTGAAGGCATCATTGGCTTTAGTTTTGGAAATGTCAAACAGCAACCCTAAAATCTCAAAAATTGGTTTTTGTCTCAGGTAAACTAGACATAAGCATATTCCTTCTTTGGCTGACATCTCTGGTTTACGCCCGCCTCCAGGAGCGATAATCCGAATTTTCTTTTTTTCAATTTCTGCCTGTTTTTCTATATGCCTTTGCTCTGCCAAAGTGACCAATGCTAAAAACTGGTCATAACTAATTCTAATTAGGCGTTTAGCTTCATGAGGATGCGATTCAATTCTTGCCAAAGGACTTGTCATATTATTTCCACATAATTTTTACTCAGCTTCTTATTACCTCATCCTATTTATATTAAGGATAGGTCTATTAGTCATGATTTAAAAATTCCTGAGGGGTTACATTTAACATTTTTACCATCTCATTCACCCGAATTATAGCCTGCAGAAAGATTGTGGACAATAGTAGATGAACCAATCGCCAATCAATCGTTTGCAACTCTTGATGATTTGGAGGAAGTTTTATTTGAGCGATGCCAATCTCTGCTCCAACAGCAAGATTTGATTCAAGGATTAACTGGTTTTCATTGGTGGATTCAAATTGGAGTTTAATCGTAACTAATTACCCGGACATAATATCACACGCGGCAATGGACATACAGACCGGATAGCGAGTGAACTACAACATCCGGCGGAAGTTCCCAACATAATCTTCGCGGGAGGAGATCAACAGAAGAACAAGGGAAAAGAAATCAGCATCAAGGGCAAGGGAGCATCCGAATCTTGCACTACCATGTAAGTCAAAAGCGAATGAAGTGCCAATGCCGTTAGTTTTACCGGGAGCATCCAGTTTTGGAAGATTTACCATTTATGGGAAAATGTAAAGGGAAAT
>CAXUOL010000134.1:0-12189 GCA_964252435.1 uncultured Nostoc sp. | reverse complement strand
AGAAGAGAAATTTAAAACTGATTCACCTATCAAAACTTTTGGCACAGACCACTAGTCTTATTTTTCCAAGTTGTAATCCTCTACAATTGGCTCTTGAGCAATATCTTGCAAGCCAACTGCATTTAATAAGTCAATCCAATCTTGATTAATAGTTGCATTCTGCGGATTGGTACGGCGCAGTTGACCTAAGTTAGTTAGGGCATCGTACCAAATATTATTAACACTGTAGACAATGTACTCTTTTGGTTTTGCTGACTTTAACTGATTATCAAGAGCCTCTGTCAGCGCTTGCCTTTGCACAAACCCATCTACATAAAAGTTGTCAGATGTTTTTTCTATATCGCCGCAATAAATATGAAAGTACCAATGATATTTCTTATCTATTTTTAAAGAATATTGCGGTTGTGTTGGCAAAGTAATGCTGACGATCCCCGGTTTTCCAGACAGAGTAAGAGGTGTTCGATAGACATATTTTACATCTTTCCCATCTAGCACTTCTTGTAACACAAATTCTCCAGAACGTGTAGTTTGTAGTAGTTGGGGAACATAAAACCAAAAAGTTGGATTTTCTGCAACTGTTGATGCCAAGACTGATTTTGCTGCATCACCAGGTACTAAAGCAGTCAGACGTGTGAGATTCTTAGGACACTCAGGACTCCGCCCTGCCCCTGCTCTGCGCCGACCTGTAGGTGCGCCATTTCTAGGCAATTTCGGTTGCTTAAAAGATTGGAAGGGCGAATTTTTAACAGTGTTTGGAATCGAATTTGTCTGTTGTGCCTGCACTGATGGCGAGTAACTCATTAAACTAATAAATATTAAAGGAATTACGCAAGCGCGTTGAATTGGTTGGTAAAGTAATTTTTTTTTAATCACGATCAAAATTTAATTATTTTCTCTTATGAATATGCGAACGTCTAAACCATGAGATTACCATAACTTGGGTAGCTAGTAACGCTAATACTGAGGGGATAAATGGCACCCATCCAGCTAGTGCAAAAATACCAAAACATAACCCAAATACTGTTAAAAGTGTAACTATCACCGCTAATCCCAGGTGCAGCGGTTTTGAATAATACCATGCTGTAATACCTCCTACTAATGACCATCCCCATATCCAAAGTGCCTCCACCCATCCAGACCACCACCACAATAAAGGTCTGCGGTCTAAAACTGCGCTGAGGATTTGACTTAGCATCTGCGCCTGTACAAATACCCCCGGTGTTTGCTTTTGTTTTGGTTTCGCATTGGAACTGAAAGGTGTTTTCCAATAATCATTTGTATTGGTGGGGGCAGAAAGACCAATCATCACAATGCGGTCTTTGAGTGATTTAACTGTTTCTAATGATATTTGTTCATCTAATACATCTCTCAAGCTAATTTGATCGACAATTTTTTCCACAGAGTCAAGAGAACGATAATTCAACAATATTTGATAACCGGATGCATCCACTTTTTGATAACCGCTGGTGTGTTCGTTTAATTGCTGGAACACAATATCACCAATTTGTAAATCACCTGATTTTGTAACACTTGATGTTTTGCCTTCTTGATCTAAATAATGAAGTGCTAGTTGGAGATTAAAAGCGTATTCTGTGCTACAGAGAGATTTTAGGGGAGGAGTCAAATTTAAAAGCTGGCGACGAGCAATATCATCTTCATCTGCAACAAAATCACTGAAACTTAAGCGTTCTATTGGAACTCCAGAAGGTGGCGGAATACCATCACTCTTGCCATCATCCTCAGTAGTAGGAACTTTGCACACAAAAAATAGACGACTATCCTTTTGAAAATGAGTAGCTAATTTTGGGTATTTAGGATCTATAATCCCATCACGATAAATATCTAAACCGATGGTTCGTGGTTGATATTTATTTAATTTATCTAAAAGTAGAGCAAGGGCTTGATCGGATAATGACCATCGCATTTGCATTCCTTTATTGAGTTGGTATTGAATATCTGCTTCATCAATTGTGATAATTAAAATCCGCTCGTCAGGCTTTTCGGTAACAAGATGCGATCGCAACTGCATAAAATAGTCAAAAGCCTGTAATTCCGACGTTTGCAGATAACCCCAATATCGCACCCCCATGACCAAACTTGTTACCAACAAGCTTGTCAGCAATATTGCTAAAATACTCTTAGTAGCGATCGTCTTTCGCTGCAATTGCCAAGTCATTGGCGCTGACAAGGGATTTTGGCAAATTACTGGCAACCAAGTTGCACAAGGATATTTATCTTCTATTCCTTCGAGCCTTTTTCGCGCCTCGCGCAGTGCAGAGTATAGTGATTGTCCGCTAGAAAATTCACCTAAAAAATGTTTTAAAAATTCCTGTGCTACCAAGTCCGGGACTGGTTCGCGCATGACAATGACTTGGGGAATGTGTAAATCTTCTAACGCTTCTGCTAAACCTAAGCCATCACAAGAATTGAAAATTGCTAAGTGCAATCCGCTCTCAATTGCCTTCTTGAGTCCATGTTTTAATTTATCTAAAGTGATTGTCGTAGTTTGATTAATTTGTAGAACTCCTCTTTCTTGACTAGAACTATGTCCAGCAAAAAATAGAATATTCCAACCTTTCCCCCAAAGTTCGTTACTTAACTCCTTTCGTTGTGGCTCAATTAAAAAATTTATTTGAGCTTGTTTTGATAATTTATCTAATAAATACTTATCTTTACTAATATCAATTCCTTGATGATTGCCAAAAATCGCTAAAATTTTGACTTTTTTTTCCTGAGTATATATTTTATTTGGTCTTTGTGGTTCTAAGAGACTAAGTGCGACTTCAGCATTTGGATAATCTTCAAAAAAGCTCCACAAATGCCAAGGAAGTCGTCGGAGTAAGTTATCAGAAGTTGCAATTATAAAGCAAATTTCTTCATTTGGATTTAATTGCGTACGTAATTTTTGGTCTATTTTACGAAACTGCTCACAATTAAGCCAAATATTGATTCTAGATGATAATTGCTGACATAAATCATGAAATTCCAATTCCGAAAAATTTGTGAAATCACTATCTTCAACTTCCAGACGTATCCACCATCCATAGTGACGGTAGAGAGCTGAATATAGTATTTGCCAATTTCGATAAAGTTGAGAAATTTCTGGCGCTGGTGGTAAACTCCCGCGAAATTCCATTGTACGTGGGTCATTTATTAACCCAAGTTGAACCGTGACGTCAGGAAAACCTTTATGGAGGTCGCCCTTACCTAAATTTAAGACAACTAACTTACTCATTACGCTCCAACAAAAAAGTATCAGATGACAAAAGTTTCCTTGATTGTGAAATTATCATGAGACACTTGGATATAAAAGCTTTCTCCAAAATCCCCTCGAAACCGTTTTAATTGAATAAAGTTATCATTACTTCGTGATACAACTTCTTGAATAATTTTTCCTGTGTCTGAGAATAAATTAATTTTCAGGTGAGATGGCAAATAGAGTTTTTCAGATAAAGGATGTATTTGTACTAGTATTTCTACTTTCTGTTGAGAGAATAGTGCGAGCGCTACAAGCAGCACTAGTGATTGATTTCCCAGTTGTAGTCCTAAATCTATGATTTTTGCTCTTGCTACGCTATCTTCACCCAACGATGAAACATTTCTGAGAGCAAATTTTTTCTCATTTATATTGCCGAAAACTTCTTCTAAAGCTATCCAACTATTTTCAAACAGATTCTCGAACCATTGACCTAAGTTCACTCGTGTCTGCCTAGCACTGAGTGCAGGGTGAGCAACAGCGTTAGGAATACAATCAAAAAGGAAATTAAGGGGTTTGAGGCTTGTTAGTGGTATTTGCTCACAAGCAGAAGAACTAGGAACTGTTCTTACAAATCCCAGCAATTGCACTTCATTTAGGCGTTCACTAAATTGGACAGCCACATAACCAATCCTATTTTTCATAACTTCGGGGGGTAAGTAAATTGCCGTTTCTCCAGGTTGAACTGGACGACACTCTAACTTACCAATGTTAGGAATAACTAAATCGGCAACATCAAATAAAGCTCGTTTCAGGGGATGCCAACTATCACCTTTCTCTAAAGCCGTATCAATATGCAACCATTTCAAGTAACTGTGAACAGCATAAACTGCTAATGTATTTAAATAGATTTGTTTCCCTTTTTGAGGTGTAGTTTGTTCAACAGCAAACTGACGAGCGATCGCATGAGCTTCTTGTCCAAGTGGAATTTTTAAATAAAGCGCTTCTGTGCTACTCATGGTTGTGGTTGTTAATTAGATTCATATCCAAGTTTAATTGCAACTTCTTGCAGGAGCGGTATTGCTTTTAATTTCCAATGAGATACTAGAGTTTGGTAATTGATTTGGCTCTCACGAGCAATATCAGCAAGTGTATCTGGTGGGTTATTAAAGATGAACAGCAATCTTTGGCTTAGTACTTGACAGTTGCATTCGGGATGTTTACGAGGATAACAATTTCGTAGTTGCTTGTCTGGATCTTGCTCAATGTAAAGTGCCAAGTTGCTTACTAGACGTTGTTGTGACTGCTGCTGTAAATTTTCCAGATAAATTTCTAGTCCGCTCAAAATATATGGATTAGATGGTGTTCCTAATAGTTGTCCTTGTTCTGACACTCGTTCTAACCAAGTTGTTATTTCTGCATCCATATCAAAAATGCTTTCATCCAAGGATAAATGAAACTTTTTTCTCCAAGGGGGAGATGATGGATTTAAATCTTTGACGCGCCAGTAAAGGTAGCTTTTGAGCCATTTGCTTAAATCATCTCGAACTGAAGATGTACATGGCTGAAAGTTTCTAATATTTTGGCTGAACCACTCCAAAGTTTGGTTTAGGGCATCTAAAAAATAATCGGGACAGTCCATGCTTGAGTATTTTCTAAATTCTGGTAGTCCCTGAATTAAAATCAGAAGCCGACTCATAGCCTTTCGCCATTCTCGGCTGCCATCTGGGTGTTGGCACACTGTTGCAATCAATTGGCGCAGGCGTTCATCCCAATCGTCCATAAAAGCTTTAACCAAAAAAAGTACAGTAGACACGAGACAGCAGCACAGTTAGAAGCATGCTTTTGACCTTACTTGTATATCAGTTAAAAATCAGAAAATTATGAAAACTTTGGAATAGTACTTGCAGAGATATGAGTGATGCAAAAATTATGACAACGGTAATAACTGTGGCAATGTTCTTTGATGGCAGTCAGAGTCAAGTTTGCGATGTTCCTGAAAAGACTGCCATCTTTTTTATATGTCTCCTGATTTACATAATAAACAAAAATTACACGTAGAAAAAATGTTGATCAACAATTTCTTCTTTCATAACTAGCTGATTATTCACTGAATATAAAAGTATAGGCTCGATCTCGAAAGGAAATTTCACATACTCATCACGATCAATCCCAGCCAGATTACTGGCACAGAATGCGTAACAACAATGGCGATCGCTATTAGCCTGTAGAAATCGACCGAGCCATAAATATCTTTTATGCATTAAATGTGCGTTTTGTCAATTCAATTTGAGATGGGCTTACCCTAAATCTCTAAATAGAAGAGGTTTCAACTAATTAAATTCTATTAAGTGATAACTCTATTAAATATTAGAAAATCAAATGGCCAGTATTTTAGTAATTGATGCTGAAACTAAAACTAAAAACCTTTTAATGGAATGCTTAGAAACAGCAGGTTTTGAGGTGGTTGGCACAGATAATGATATTATTCATGTTCAACTAGCACAGGAGAAATTGTCTGCAACTGAAGAAAGTATAAAATCAAATACTCTACGAACGTCCATATTTCCATCTATTCCCCGACTGCGTGAGGTCTTCGAGTTCATTGAATTGAATTATCATCAACCTATTAACTTGAAACAAACAGCTCAAGCAGTCGGTTATTCCTCAGCTTACTTAACCGATCTAGTACGAAAACTTACTGGAAAAACAGTCAATGATTGGATTATATTACGTCGTCTGGCCGAAGCAAGAGTTTTACTTTTGTCAACTGAAGAGTCTGTTAATCAGATTGCTTTACAAGTAGGCTATCAAAATATTAATCATTTTTATTGCCAGTTTCGTGATTACCATAAAAATACTCCTCATGCTTGGAGAAAGGCACAGCGTTGCCAACTTATTCAAAACTAAAGATTGCAAACATTATAACAGCATAGCAGGCTAAATAAGTCTTAAATTTGAGATTTACTGACTATGAATAAAAAGGAGCAGCAGTAGTGTGTAATGGTCACTTACTGCTGCTTATTTATAAAAAATTTTCACATGAATACAATCTAAAAATAATTAACTAGTAATTATATAATTACCAAAAAATAGTTAATTAACAATTCATTTTTTCAAAGATATTATTGATGTAAGGAAATCAAGAAAGAGTTAGTCAACAAGCTAACCCTTGCATTCCTTATCAAACTACTTAATGTTCATAGGAAAATATCATGGCAACACTTCAGAGAGAATTTGAAACTGTTGAAGATACTGAATTATCAGAAGCAGAGTTGGATAGCGTGGCATTCGAGGCAGAAGAAGCAGAAGCAATTCAAGCTGAATTAACAGGAGAAAGCACTCCCTTGGAAAATATAGAATTTGAGAGCTTTGCCGAAGATATGGAAGCTGAATTCGAGAGCTTTGAAAACTTTGAAAGCTTTGAAGGTTTTGAAGGTTTTGAAGCAAGCGGATTGAACGGGAGTCGCCGTCGTCCTCTCCGCCCCACTCGCCCCCGCCGCAATCGCGGCGGTTCTGTGAATAAGCGGTTGCTCAAAACATTCACCAGCATCATTAAGACAGTAGTGAAGAAAATCACCACCAACCCAAAAACTCGTACTAAATTCAAAGCAGCCGTTCGCCAAGGTCCTGCTGCTGTGAATCGAATACTGATTCCAGTAGTGAGTAAGTCATTGCCGCCCTACTTCCGTTGGATGGCTCAAATATACGTCCCTACTGTTGCTTCAACTTTGTTCCATCCGATTCGCACACAAGCTGGGGTGAAACGCGAGGAAGTTGAAAATCTAGAAGGCAGCTTTGAATTTTAGTCCATTTGGTATTCTATTTGTCTAGACGAAGCGATCGCAAATAAGAGGTGCTAGAGCTCCTAAATCATCAAAATTTTAGTTAGACCTAGCACCCTTATCACTTACTCTTCCCTAGCCCTCCTGCACAAGGATAGGATGGAGCATTTCTACTCCTTCATTTAGAGGCGATGTCTACTAATTAACCTCGTATTTTTGGGGGTTGGGGGGAGTATTGTCCTTCAATTAGCAAGACGCTATATTACAAGGAAAAAATCATGGCAACAGTTGACACAGAAACAATTGAAGTTCTTGAAGATACTGAATTCACAAAATTAGATTTAGAAACCCTGGAATTCGAGACAGAAGATGCACAAGCAATTGAAACTGAATTAACAGGAGAAAGCACTCCTTTGGAAGATGTAGAATTCGAGAGCTTTGCTGAAGATATGGAAATGGAATTGGAGGGCTTGGAAGGCTTAGAAGCTTTTGAAGCAAATCGGTCGAATGGACTTAGATTTCCTCCTGGCAAACCTCGCAATCCTAGCAGTTTTGTAAATAAGCGGTTGCTGAAAACATTCACCTGCATCATTAAGACAGTAGTGAAGAAAATCACGACCAACCCGAAAACTCGTAGCAAACTCCAAGCAGCCATTCGCCAAGGTCCTGCTGCTGTGAATCGAATATTGATTCCAGCAGTGAGTAAGTCATTGCCTCCCTACTTCCGTTGGATGGCTCCGATATACGTTCCTGTTGTTGCTTCAACTTTGTTCCACCCGATTCGCACACAAGCTGGGGTGAAACGCGAGGAAGTTGAAGCAAATCCAGAATTTTTTCCCCTTATACCCCTTCTTATAGGGGGTATACGTGTAGGGTTAGCGGGAGTTAAAATACGTAACGCACGAAGAAAGCGAAGACGTTAAACAATTCGCAATTCGCAATGGGCTGCGCCCCGCTACGCTAACGCAATTATGTTTAGTAGGGGGATTTAGACCCCAACATCAAAACAAGCAACCCTTCTTGGGATGGGGGCTTCAACCCCATCTAAATCCAAGCCACTAACTCGGAGATTTTGGTGGGGAACTTCAACCGCAAGCTCTACAAGCGATCGCTCCTAAGTTCAAGAGTAAAAACATCAGTGCCTTTGTTGTTAAACAAATAGTGTATTTCCCTCTACATTTTTTCGCTCATATCAACTACAAGAGGTTAAAAGATGATTGTAGAAGATGATTTCGACTTTACAGACGAGGAATTAGAAGGTGCTTCTCATCAAATCCGCGAACTATGGGGAGCCGAAGTAGACGACTCACTTGAGAACCTTTTAGAGTATCAAATGCTTGCTGAAGAAGGTGGTGTCGAGTCTTCTAAACGCTATCCAGTCATTGTTCATTACAAACTAAAAAAGTCTTTCGACGATTTCCTTGACGAGTTTGATAAATTTGAGGACTTCTATCAGAAACGCCAAGAAAAGTTTGAATTTAATCAGTTTGACGAGTATGAAAGTTATGGCAATGAATATATTGACTCGCTCTTAAAGGACTTGCCAGACAAGGAAACTGGGGAACATCTAAGACTAGGTAACGCCGTCGTCGCTCAACTCACTAGTGAGGAGCTGAAGAAAGTTGCAGCTCGAGACGATGTGGAATACGTGGAATTTGATAAACCCGCCAGGTTAGAACTTGACCAGAGTTCTGAGACAATTGGTTTAGTTAATGCCAGAGCTGAAGGACTAGTCGGCACTGGTAAGGGAATAATTATTGCGGTTATAGATGGAGAAGTTGACATCAACCATCCAGATTTAAAAGGTCGTGTTGTCCACAAGCAAAATTACACCGACGAACCTTGGGGGACTCCTATTGCCCCTGAAACCGATCCAATCAGAAACTCTTACGTTCATGGAACTCATGTAGCGGGTATCATTGCAGGCAACGGCTCCAAGTACAAAGGCATGGCACCCAAGGCAATTATCTGGAATTACAAGATTTTTCCTACCAATGGTGAATCGAGCGAATCTAGAGGCGCAGATGCTATTGAAGATGTCATCAAGGACATGAAGGAAGGAGTCAGGATCGCAAACTGTAGTTGGGGAGTCACAAGCGCCAAACTTGATGGAAAGAGTATCGTTGCGAAAACTGTTGAACGAGCCACCAAACTAGGCTTAGTTTTGGTGAAGAGTGCAGGTAACGATGGTCTCAAGAAACCAGGACCTGGAAGCATTACATCCCCCGCAGATGCCAAAGGTGACGTGATTGTTGTCGGGGCATCTAGCCATGACGGTACACAAGTGATGAACTTTAGCAGCCGCGGACCAACTGATGACAATCGTCCTAAGCCCGATATCCTCGCACCGGGCGAGAAAATTAAGTCTGCCAAGCCTGGTGGCGGTTATCAACCTCTGAATGGTACGAGTATGGCAACACCCCATATTGCTGGTATTGCTGCGTTGATGTTGGAGCGTAACCCGAAACTAAAACCTTGGCAGATTAAGCGAATTTTGATGCAATCTGCAAAGAAACTGGACTCACCAGAATATGACGAAAATGCCCAAGGGATGGGATTGGTTGATGTTGTCAAAGCATTCGAGCTAGTAGAGCAACCGATCGCAGATCAAGAAAAAATTACTTACTCATCAACAGTTAAAGAAAGGAAGTTATTCGAGCAACTGAATATTTCCGTGAGAAATACTGGTGAGGAAACGATGCAAGCTGTAAAAGCTAACCTGGTGACAAATGGTAATGGTAATGGTATTAAAATCACCAAGGCTGAACAAGATTTAGGTAATCTCCGAATTGGTGCAGAGCGGATGAGCGATTTTGAGATTGAAGTACCTCCTAGCAGCAACTCAGGGCAACACGAGTTTACTTTAAATGTGAACTTTATCACACCAACTGGAGAGCAAAAAACTCAGTCTTACAAGATACCTTATAAAGTTCCAAGTCTTCAAAGATAGGATGTTGGGTAAGGGGAGCATCCCACTTTTTTCCATGTCATCTCTCGCAATTAGGTAAAGTGAGGCAAATTCAGGATGGAAGTTGATTTCACCACGATTGCAAAAGGAACTTATAGCGGTTACGAGAAAGCCAGCCAGAAGGTAATTGATAACCAAGAACAATGGGAAGACCTTTGGCAACAGCATACCTGTGACACCGAGCCACCTCCACCTGTTCCCCAAGAAAATTTTACACGCTATATGCTCGTCGCTGTTTTTGCAGGGGAACAGCCTTCTAGTGGTTATTCAGTTGAGATTATCTCAGTCAAAAAAACAGATGACGCATTGGTAATTATAGTTGAGTATGACGAGCCTGAGCCTGGAGTCCTTGTTCAAGATGTGATTACTTACCCGTATCATATTGTTAGGATTCTCCAAACTGATGTGAACAAAATCGTTTTTGAACAGGCTTAACAGAGGTGAGGAATTCAATTCTCAACATATTCTGGAAACGAATTGAATGTTGATTAACAATAACAGACAAAACAATGAAAGCAGAAATAGTCGAAGAAGTTGAGTTTTTTTCACAAGAGGAAATCGAGAATCTAGAGTTATGGTCAGAGGAATTAGAAGCCATTGAAGCAGAGCTAGTTCCTAATCTGGAGAATATATCTTTTGAGGATGTCGCCGAAGAACTGGAAGCTTGCTTCCAGGAAAATATCGAAGAATTAGGGCTAGAAGGGCGTGGCAGTCGTCGTAAAAAAAATCCCAAAAATATCACAAACCAACAGCATAAAACTCAACGTAAATGGCCAAAAGTTGACTTTAATATTAACAAAAACAAGTTGACTAAATTGCTGATGAATACAACAAATTCTAGCAATAAAGAGCTAGGTCGAAAAGCCAAATTACTACTTAACCAAATGTCGAAGCAAAATTGGCAGGTTTTAGCTGGTGGTCATTCTGGTGGCTTAGGTGGTGGAGGTCGTCCAGCAGATCCAAATCCTCATATAACTCTGCGAGTTGGAAAGACCACTCACCACTTAAGATATACTTTCAAGCACGGACAAATGTTGTTAACACATATTACTCCGTAAGGGTGTAAGGGTGTACCACAAAGAAAATTTTCTCTTTCCCCTACACCCTTATACCCCATGAAAATCTTTCCTAATTGTTAAAGATACCGCTGCAATAGACCAATGAAAACTTCTGGTATTTCTAAATGAGGTAATATTCCGGCATCTGCGATCGCATAAAAATCTCGAATTGCTCTTGGATTTAGATTTGCCAAGCGTTGTCCTAATTTGATCTCGGTAAATTGTGCTTTTTCTCCCCAAAAAATGACGGTGGGAACTGTCAGTTGTTGAATATATAAACTCAGATCAAAGTAAAGATCGCCCCGCAAAAATGCTAAAGCAGCAAACTTGGCATTAGGTTGTTGTGCCGAGGTTAAATAAGCCTCCACCATTTCTTGAGATACTCGTTGTGACTTAGCAAAGAGAAAACTTTGTAAAAAATTTCGGACTGCAATTTCATTTTCAGCACCAAGCATATAAATAAAATTGTCCAACAGAGGCGCATTGATTACCGAAAGCGGAAGTCTGCGTCCAGCACCCTGACCAAAATCATCAAATCCAGAGGGGGAAACCAAAAACAGTGATTTGAATAAATTGGGTTGAACAATAGCTAGGCGAATAGCAAAAGCAGCTGTCAGAGATGAGGCTACCACTGTTACCGGCTGGCGACAAGTTTGGATGACAAACTCTGCGATCGTGCTGAGATAATCCCTAATTTTATAATCCCGGACTGGATGGGCTGATTCTCCCCAGCCGATTAAATCGGGAGCTAAAATGTGGTAATTGGAGGCAAAAGCTGGGTAAACTTTAGACCATTCATAGGCAGACGCTCCACCACCAAAGTTATGGAGAAATAGTAGTGGAGGTGAATCTTCAGTGTCAGCAATCATCCAAGGTGCATTCGTTTGGGTATAGTAAACCATTGCCCCCAAGAATGTATGGATGACTTTATGTCCAAAGCCAGGAGGTTGAAACTGAAGCATAAAATTAAAAAGTTTAGTTTATTTGAATTTGCATACAGTCAAACTAATTCAGGAATCAAAATACATTTGTCTAAGAGGATGTTTGAAAAGTCGTATTGTCGGTATAAAAAGTTCTAGATCCCCCTAAATCCCCCTTATAAAGGGGGACTTTGATTTCGGTTCCCACCTTTTTAAGGGGAGCCAGCGCGGTCTTCTCCCTTGGCGTTAGCCTCTCCCTTTG
>CAXUOL010000133.1:0-12213 GCA_964252435.1 uncultured Nostoc sp. | reverse complement strand
ACTGCATGGGCCAAACTTAAATTTGCTAGGACAGCGAGAACCAGGAATTTATGGTTCGTTGACACTAGCTGAAATTAACCGCCTGTTAGAAGAAGAAGCATTCAAATTACAGGCGAAAGTTTTTTCTTTGCAGTCAAATCATGAAGGAATTTTGGTAGATACTATTCATGGCGCATTAGGGCAACATCAGGGAATTCTGATTAATGCAGGAGCTTATACCCACACAAGTGTGGCATTGCGAGATGCGATCGCTGCTGTTAATTTGCCCACAGTGGAAGTACATCTGAGTAACATTTACCGTCGGGAAGATTTTCGCCATCATTCGTACATCGCCCCAGTTGCGATCGGGCAAATAAGTGGTTTTGGCGTTCTAAGTTACTTATTGGGCTTACAAGCTTTGATAGATCATTTGAGAGTTAGGAGTTAGGAGTTGGGAGTTAGGAGTTGGGAGTTGGGAATTGGCAGTAAAGTTAGGAATTAGCAATCTCTCATTAACTCCTCACTCCTCACTTTTAACTATATAATTCATGCGTTACTCTCCTATAAGTCGGTTTAAAGGAACTTTACTCGGAGCATTACTGGGGGGAAGTTTAGCTCCTGGTGGTAAAGTACAGTTTGAGAATTACCTAGATTTAGGCAGAATAACGGTTCTGGGTATCCAGAGTTTGATTGCGTTGGGTAGATTAGATTTAGATGATTGGATAGAGCGTCAGCAAGAAGAATCTCCTCATTTAGTAGCAACTGATGATATCTCGATAAAAATAATTATTGCCACATTACCAGTAGCACTCTTTTTTCACGAAAATCCGATTAAGCTCCGACAAAACTTGCTGCGTGTGCTGAAAATCTGGGAGGATGACCCAGTAATCAGGGATGGAACGCTAGCAGTAGGATATGCGATATCTCTTGCTTTAACAGAAAAACTCAACCCTTTAACCCTCATCCCACAAACGATTTCTTTTATCGGAGAAACACCGACATCAATATCAAAAAAATTATTAAGAGTCCAGAATTTACTAGAGCAAGGGGCTGGATTATCAACAGCGGAAGCTGAGTTTGCTAAGGAAGAAAAACTCAGTAATACTATTGCTATGGCATTTTACTGCTTTTTGAGTACCTTAGAAGACTTTCGCCTGACAC
Organism: uncultured Nostoc sp.; assembly: GCA_964252435.1. Classification (GTDB taxonomy): domain Bacteria; phylum Cyanobacteriota; class Cyanobacteriia; order Cyanobacteriales; family Nostocaceae; genus Nostoc. Next base: position 11,073 of record CAXUOL010000133.1, on the reverse strand, counting down.
TTTTACAGGCTACTCACAATCATAATTCTCAAGTGCAAGATGCTACGCTTCTAAGCTCACAGGCTACAGGTGCAATTGCTGGTGCTTTGTCGGGAGCATATAACGGGACGGGCGGAATTCCCGTAAATTGGCAAGTCCTGCTCTTGCAGAGGAATTCTCCAGTATGGGGACTAACTAGCTTTTCCCAAATGTTAGAATTGACCGATGCATTTGTGGGGGTGTGGTCAGGAGTGTATAATCTTACCTTAAACCCAAAAGAGTTAACAGAGGAGGGATGTGAGGTGGCTTTGCTTTCAGTTTACGCAGCTCCTCGCGTTATTCGGTCGCGTTAATCTTAAATTAACCAGATAATTAACCAGATAAGGGGTTAAAGGTAGGCAAACTTCCGCCACAGTGTATTAGTCTCATATACTAGAATTTTTCAGTAAACCCTTGGACTGATTCTGTAGTTAGCTATTGTGGCAAATCAGCAATAAAAAAGAAGCCCCACCACCGAGTTGCAGCCGCCGCAGATCGAACTTTCCTGATGATTGTCTTTTTTTGAACTATCAAAGTCGGCAATTGCAGGTAGAGATAATGAAAATGCATAAATTTTTGCAGTTCTTGAACCAGCAATTGACTCACTGGCGGCGACAGTACAAAACACTACGCCGTAAGGGAAAGTTAATCAGAAGTCCCAAAGGTAAAACCCATAGAAGGGAACTTCTAAGGACTATGCTCAAGAATGTATTCCTGTTTTTATCAAAAACCAATGAGAAAAGCGAACGCCGAAAACAAGAAAGAGGGCTAAGGTCAAAGGCAAAATCTGTCAAAAATAAGAGTAGTATTTGTGCAGTCGGTTTAAATTGGGCATATAAACAGCGTTACTCGGTGATTTTGGCGATCGCTTTAGTGTCCCTTACAGGTGTTATTGGACATAAATTATACAATCAGACTCAACTCAAAGTAGGACATCCCGCGCCCCAAACGATTACAGCACCTTACACAGCTAGCATCGAAGATCGGAAAAAAACCGAAGCCGAGCGCAAAGCCGTCAGTAAAAGCTCCTTACAGGTGTTGATGCTTGATGCGCGAATCAACGAAAAAATCAACGAAAATTTGCAACAACTTCTAGATGATGGCAACGAAATTCGCGCTGTTGCTGGAACTTTTCCTTTTTTTGAACCTGTAGTTTTATCCATCTCTACCCAACGTTATCTCCGCTCTTGTTCTGAGTTGGAATGGCAAGCATTGCTATCGGCTGTAGAAAATAGTAAAAATCAGCAGCAGAAGAGAATCGGACAAACCACCGCTTCATCCCGTCCATCATCCATAGCTGCACCCAATCAGAAACGCCAGCCGCGTACAACACCACCCAAATCTGATTCCCAGAGTCCAGAAAAGACAGAGCCAGTAGATTTTTCTCAAAATACTGACTTTACTCAAGCTGTAGCAGAACTAGAATCTTTCCGCCTCACAACTTCTGAGAAAAGCTTGTCTTTAGTGATTGCCGAAATTTCCCAAACACGTCAAAGATACATCCAAGCCACTACCAAACTTTTAAAGTTAGAGACTGTTAGCCCCGAAGCAGTATATGAAGAATCTCTACTTTTGGATTTATCAGATGGGGAATGGGAAAAAACACAAATAGGAATCCATCAAAGTCTAGAGCGGATTCTCACCCAAGGCATTCCACAAGGACTGCCAAAAAATATCTTGCAAGATGCGGTGAGTTTACAATTACAGACCTTTGTACCAGAATCCGCTGAAACTTTGGCAAAGAATCTGTTGTTAGCTGTACTCAAGCCGAATCTGCAAAAAGATGAAGAACAAACCAGAGAAAATGCTCAAAAGGCTGCGGCTGGTGTGCCACCCGTGATGGTGAAAATACGGCATGGTGAGGTGATTGTCAAAAAAGGAGCGCAGATTACTGCATGGAACTTTGAGGTGCTGGAGCATTATCACCTAATTCGCCGAGAGGTAAAGTGGCAGGAGTTGGTGAAGTTAGGAGGCGTGATTGCGATCGCTATTGGCATTTTTGTCTGGGTAGAACGCCATATTGATTACGAATTGCGACAACGCGATCGCCTGTTGGTGTTATTGCTAACTCTGAGTGTGCCAGGAGTGATTACAATCGGATTGCCCTATACCACCTGGAGCGCCCTTGGTTTATTGTTGGGAAGCTTTTACGGCCCGACTTTAGGGTTAACAGTTGTCGGCCTGCTGTTGCCGATATTAGGCATTAATTTGGATATGAGCAAGGCTGCGCTTTTAGCTGGTGTTGGGGGAGGAATATTAGGTAGTTATATTGCCCAACGATTGCGATCGCGTGAAGAGTTGGCATTATTGGGCGTGGCGATCGCCTTAACTCAAGGTGGCATTTACCTGCTTGTTAAAATCTTAATTGGTCAAGTATTTGGTTCAACCTGGTATATTGTCTTCCAAGAAGCAGGATTATTTGCTTTATCCGGCTTAGGCTGGAGTGTTATCGCCTTGGGCTTGAGTCCTTATTTAGAAAAAGTTTTTGATTTAGTTACTCCAATTCGCCTAGCAGAACTGGCGAATCCTAACCGCCCTTTATTAAAACGACTCGCTACTGAAACTCCGGGAACTTTTCAACATACGCTGCTTGTAGCTACTCTTGCTGAAGCTGCTGCCAAAGAATTAGGATGCAATGTTGAACTAGTCAGGGCAGGTACATTATATCATGATATTGGCAAAATGCACGACCCTCTTGGTTTTATTGAAAATCAAATGGGGGGGCCAAATAAACACGATACAGAGATTAAAGATCCTTGGAAGAGTGCAGAAATTATCAAAAAGCACGTAACTGAAGGGTTGGTGATGGCGCGTAAACACCTTTTACCTACGGCGATTCAAGCTTTTATTCCAGAGCATCAAGGAACGATGCTGATTGCTTATTTCCATCACCAAGCCCAGCAAATGGCTCAGTCAGATCCAAGTTTAACTGTAGACGACGCAGATTTTCGCTACGATGGGCCAATTCCCCAATCACGGGAAACCGGAATTGTCATGTTAGCAGATTCTTGTGAAGCGGCGCTGCGATCGCTGCAAGTATCGGCTAAATCTATGGGAGAAAAGCGATCGTTCAAAGATGTCTCCAGCGAACAAGCTTTAGCAATGCTCAATAATATTCTGCGTGCCAAATGGCAAGACAATCAACTCGTTGATTCAGGACTAACAAGAGAAGAAATGTCACAAATTGCCCAGATATTTGTGGATGTTTGGGAGCAATTTCATCACAAACGGATTGCTTATCCGAAGTTGAAGGCTAGTAGCACTGGGCGGAATTCGTAATGCGATGTCTACGATGGTCACTGAGCAGCTGGTGAGCGGAGTCGAACCATGTCGAAGTGCGGGTTACGCCTACGCATATCTGTTGATAATCTTGTTAAGAGGTTTTTTTGAGTCGGGCTGTTATGATAGCATATATGCTATCATTGCTGCATGGCGATTAAAATTGTGGTTGATATCAGCGTTTTTATTAGTGCGCTTATTAGCTCTAAGGGTTGCAGTAGAGAACTCATTCGACGCTCCTTGAAAGGCGAATATCAGCCTTTGATGGGAAACGCTTTATTTTCTGAGTATGAGTCAGTTATTGGGCGAGAAGAAATTATCGCCAAATGCCCTTTAACGAGTGCAGAAATTTCTGCTTTACTTGCATCATTTATGAGTGTGAGTCAATGGATTTATATTTACTACTTATGGCGACCTAATTTAAAAGATGAAGCTGACAACCATTTAATTGAATTAGCTGTTGCTGGTAATGCTCAAATTATTGCCACTCATAATATTAAAGATTTCCAAAATGCTGAATTGTTATTTCCTAACTTATCAATCTTAAAACCTGAAGAAATTATTAGGAGTTAAACAAAAATGGCTACTTTAACTATTCGTTTACCAGACGAAAAACACAACAGATTAAAAGAACTTGCTCAAGCCAAAGGTATAAGTGTAAATAAGCTGATTGAAGAACTTTCCACCATAGCTCTAGCAGAATTTGATGCCAGTACCAGATTTAAGGCAATGGCCGCAACTGGGAACCCAGAAGAAGGCTTAAAAATACTGGCTAAACTTGATGCTTTGACAGAATAGCGTTAAAAGCTTAAAGCAGTTATGGAATAAAATGAAGAGGTGTTAAGTGAGCGCCCTGAATGCCGACTGATGCCCAATTGAGAGGTCTATATCGTCTTAGCTACTGGCTAACATATATTACGCTTCAGCCCATACATCTTGTATGCATAGATGATCGAACTAGCAATCTTTATGTTTTGGCTGGAAGCACTGAGAATCTTGAGTTCCAAATTACGCCGGATGGAGAGGTATTCTAATGAGTCAAGTCAACTATGCAGCCATGTCTGATGAGGAATTAAGGCAATATTTTCTCCTACATCGTGAGGACAAAATAGCTCTTCGAGCATATCTGGATAGACTTGGCGATCGCCCACGCAATATTATTACAACTGTAGATGATCCCGACTTTGATGCCAAAATCCAAGCAGCAGTTCTAAAGCAGATGCAAGCAGCAGGCAATAATGGTGAGACGGCGGTCTAACAATCTTGGTGCATAAGTCCAAACTTGTTAAGTTCACTTTCTCCTGTGTATCCTGACGGATTCCCAGGATTGGCACTTTTACTTCTCAGAGTTAGCCTTGGCTGGTTGTTTATATTACACGGCTATCCCAAGATAACGCATCTTCGACGGTGGGCTGAGTCTTTAAAAATTTATGTATTGCGTTATGCTAATTGCGATCGCAGTTTTAGGCCCTGGTGCTTATTCGCTCGATGCTTTGATTTTTGGAAGGTGAATCATCATATTTATGATTCAGTTATTAACAACGCTACATCATAAAATTTAAACTTCTGATCTACAGTAATTATCGTTAGACCTTCTACCAAAGCCTGAGCAATTAACATCCGATCAAAAGGATCTTTATGATACATTGGCAAATCAGCAACCTTTATTCCATGTGCCAACGTAATCGCTAAAACCTCTAACCGACTAAAGCGCAAAGCCTCCTCTAAATTACTAGGAGCTATTAACTTTCCTAAAGACTGTTTAATCGAAATTTCCCAAGCACTAATAGCACTGACAAAAATTAAATTTTCAGGATTAGTAATTACCTCTCGTACCTGATTTGACAACTTAGAATCATTTTCTAAAAACCATAGCAGGATATGAGTATCTAGCAGAAAACTCATTAATCTTGCCCATAAAAAGTAGCAATCACCTCTTCGGAAGTTTCATCAAAATCATCAGAAATCTTAACCTGTCCTTGCCAAAAACCTGGAACTCTGGTTTCTAATATATCTCCACTACTGATCACCATCGAGCCATGATTTAAACTTGCTTTTTCAACTGTAGACTCTGCTTGAGACAGAGGTAAAACCTTTGCCCAAGGAACCCCTTGACGAGTTAGCGTAATTTCAACATTATTTTGGATATCTGATAATAACTCAAGTAAATTATCAGATAAGTAAGCAATATCGAAAGTTTTTTCTGACATTTTTATTTATGTCCTACTCACTACAAGCATTATAGCCAATCAACGACCCACCGCTTCCCACATCAAGATTCCGCAATTAGCAATATTGCGTGTCCATCAGGATCTTTAACTAAACAACCTTGCTGATAAGGAAATGAGCGATCGCTAAACTGTACAATAATCCGCGACGATACAAACTGAACTCCGTTACGCCGTAGCTTATCCACTAACTGCTCAAGATTATTTACAACAAGCTCAATTTGGATATGTGCAATATCGCAACTTTTCCAGTCACTCGGCATTGGGCGGCCTTTTCCAGGCACAATATAGTCTAACAGTTCAATTCCCACACCATCTTGAACAGGTCGCAATGCTGTAATTTTGACTTCGGCTCCTGGTAAATTATCCAAGCGAGATTGGGTTGCACGCCAGTTGAGACTGCGGCTATCAATTTGCATTCCCAGGAGGTTGTAGTAAAAGTGTAGACTTTGCTCGGTATTTGTCAATTTTACGGACTTAGCCGATGGAAATATCTTCAAACCTCAAAATACCTGCGCTGTGCCTCACAATACAAAAGCGGGAAAGGTTAGGGATGAATTTCTGATCAATGCCACAAAGTTGCGATCGTCTAATGCTGAAATTGCCGAATATTATCAGCAAGCGATCGCAGATATGGGAGCGTTGCGGATTGAGGTGGATGATAATGGACATCAATTTTGGATGCCTGCTGCTGGTATTCCCTGGTTTGTTGCTGTTTTTGGACGTGACTCAATAATTTCTAGCTTGCAAGCGATCGCAGTTTATCATGAATTTGCCCGTGGCACCTTAGTGAAACCTAAAAATTCATTAAAAACTAACCATACTACTGTTGAACCAACAGTAAAAACACTGTCTGGAATAACCCCACAACAAAACCTAAAACACCACCTAAAGTCACAATCGCCTGCAATTCATTTTTCACAATTCCCTCAATTGCAGCTTCTAAATCAGCCGGTGAAGTTGATTTTACCCGGTCAACTATCACTTCATCTATCGACAAAATTGGAATTGTCTGCGCCACAATTGCTTCTAAATCTTTTTCTAAATACTTCTCTAAAATTAGAGCCAATTCTTGACTCATAACTTCTAAAGAAGTACTGACAACTGGTGAAGTACTAAGACGATTCAGCAGCACTACAGAAATATTTTGCCAATCAACAGAATCAGTTAATCCTTGTAAAAAATCACTACCACTATTTTGCAGGTAATGGCGGACACTTTCGCGGGTGGTTTTTCGGAGCTGGCGAACCGTACCCATTGGCAAGTTTTGTAATGATAAATTTTGCAGTAATTTCCGAATGCGATCGCGCATTTGTAAATCTTGAGTCAATTCCTGCAAGCGGGTATTAGCAGCCTCCTTTTCATCCAAACAAAAAGTTCGTAGTCGTGTAAGAGTATTACGTAAACCAAACAAATTTGCTACTACCCAATAAGTCCCACTGGTCTTTTCGCGGAAGCCTTCATCGATAATTTGAATAGTGCGGTCTGTCAAAAAATCAACTATCGTTTGGCGTAAAATATCCGGCGGTAAAACTACTTGCAACAACCAATCAGCAAGCCGCGTAGCTTGTTCTTCACTTAGTTGAAATTCCAGCAATATCTGGTCAAAAATTTGATTGATCTGCGCTTCTAAAAAATCTTCACGCCGCGCTAAAACCTTAAGCAATCGTGGTAAGGACTCCCCTAGTAAATCCCGCAAAATTCCCGCTACAATTTTAGCACTTTTCTGATTTTTATCGGCTTTTATTTGTTCAATTGCTAACCGCAACAACCAGAGAATTGCTGATTGCACGCGTTCTGTTTGCAACAAACGCCGCGCCAGATTTTGCAATTCTTGTGGTGTCAATAGTGACCCCATGATTGTATTAGAAATGTTCTTAGCCAGACGTTCTTGATTGCGGGGGATCAATCCAGGGGTGAAGGGTACTCTTTGTCCAGCGATATAAATTGCTCGGTAAGGACGGAACAACATTTTGATGGCTATATCATTTGTGAAATAGCCAATAATTCCACCCAGTACCGGGGGAGACACATAAAGCCAAAGATGAGACCAGTCCAAGGGAAGAATTAAAAAAGTTAGAAGGTTAGAGCTTAGAGTTAGGAGTTAGGAGAGACGCGATTAATCGCGTCTGTACAAGAGTTAGGAGTTAGGAATGATAAATTTTAAATGATAATTTATCACTACTCATAATTCATAACCCTTGTCTACGAGACGCTGCGCGAACAGCAGGCTCAGGGCATAGCTTTTTAACTAATAACTCCTAACTTACTAAGCACTAGCACTCCCATCATACCGTTCGCAATGGGGTAGTGTGTGGCAACTGCAAAACCAACTTGATGAGCTAACTCTATTTGCTCTTTACCGATGGGAAAGCGATCTAAGCTGGGACTGATGTAAGCATATTCTTCTTTTAAGCCTAAATAATTGGCAACTGGTACCACGAAACCGTCTAGATACCACTGTTGAAAGGCACGTAGCTGAGGATTACTCGGTCGATGAAAGTCTAAAATTGCGGCTTTAGCTCCCGGTTTCAAAACACGGTATAGCTCTTGGAGACTGCGGGGAATATCTTTAACATTTCTTAAACCATAGCCCATTGTTGCGGCATCAAATTGGTTGTCGTCAAAGGGTAAATTGAGGACATCAGCTTCTACCCATCTGATAGCAGGTTGGGGGTACTGCCAATGTGAGCGTTCTTTAGCTTTTTCTAGCAGGTTTGGGGAAAAATCTACACCATACACCTGTCCTATTGCTCCGATACGTCGTGCCAAACGTAAAGCTAAATCACCACTACCGCAACACAAATCTAATGCAGTATCTCCTGGTTTAGCTGCACTCCATTTTACTGCCATTTCCTTCCAGATTCGATGCTGTCCCAGACTCAACCAATCGTTCAACTGGTCATAAACTGGAGCAATACGGTTAAAAATGGACTGAATTTCGTTAGTCATTGGTCAATAAGTCATTGGTCATTGGTGAGCCAGTGCGGTCTTCTCCCTTGGCGTTAGCCTCTCCCTTTGGGAGAAGGGGAGACGCTTTAGCGCAACGAGCGTCTGGGGGTTTACCCCATGAGCAACTGGCGTTAGCGCAGCGTTAGCGACGCAGGAGCGTCACCCGAAGGGTCATTAGTCATTTGTCATTTGCCAAGGATAAAGGACAAATGACAAAGGACAAATGACAACTACACAGTGGTTTGATGGCGACTACTAGTAAGAGCGATCGCCACTAGTTGTGCTGATAAATTAATTAGTACCAATTCATCTTCTCGCAAAGTGCAAGGTTGTTTCCACTGTAGCGACAATACACCCAAAAGTTGATTGCGGTAGCTAATTGGGATCACTAAATGTGCTTGCACACCAGTATTTTGGTAGTGAATCGCATCAACTAATTTAGTGTCTTTAAGTACATTTAAGGAAACTTGCATTTGTCCTGTAGCGATCGCTTCCCTAGTTAGTGGGTCAAGAGATAGCCAATTTTCTATTGTACCTGTATCGCTGTAAGTTCCTTGAGTTGCAACCAGAGTATTTCCATCTGTAAGTTGTAAAATACAGCCGTCTGCCCCAAAAGTTTCACTCACAGCCCTAGCAATGGGAGCAAGAGTTTCTTCTAAGCTAGAAGCGGCTTGAGTTACCTGTACCAAAACACTTAGCAGCGCCATTTGAGCATGAGCGCGACGTAATTCTTCTGTACGTTGCTTGAGCAAGTCGTAGGTTTCTGCTGCTCTTTGCACCACTGCCTTCAGTTCCCCTGGGTCCCAAGGCTTGGTGATATATTTATAGACTTGTCCGGCATTAATTGCTTCTACTAAGTCTTCAATATCAGTAAATCCAGTGAGAATAATTCTCACTGTATCGGGAAACTGAGGTACAGTCTTGCTGAGAAACTCAGTTCCTTTCATTTCTGGCATCCGTTGATCCGAGATAATCACCGCTACCTCACCTTCTGCTGCCAAAACTTGTAGAGCGTTCACCCCACTATCAGCTTTGAGAACATTAAAGTCGCGTCGAAATGTGCGATAAAGTAAATCGAGATTATCTGGCTCATCGTCAACTACCAAGATTTTCAGCTTTTTTGGTCGTTCGAGAGTCATAACTTGAGATTGGACTTTATCAATTTCGAGATTGGGTTTATCCATAAGATTTTCCTTTAAATATTCACTCTCTTGTTATATTCCATACCAAGTTTAGTTGAGAATAGCCAAAGAGCGCCAAGGGTTTATACGGAGTTGTTTTGCATATTTGAGAACGCTAATAGCGATCGCTACAGAGGATATTTGCCCGCCCAAATATCTGAATTAAAAAATGTTGCACTAGAAAAACTAAACTAAATTAGCAAAACTATGGCAGTTTTGATTGTGGATGAGGTGTAGGTCTGTGTATAGATTAGAATAATACTTGCTCATGAGGTGTTAATTAACCTCTCAAGTTGAAGCTTGCACTCCGATTATGACCGATCTACCACCCAACACTCAGAATCCCGAAGACAATGCTACAAACGATGTAGCACAAGAGTTACTCCGAAAGCTGAGGCAAAAACAAGGCAACTGGGTGGAATGGGGAACCGCGATCGCCTCGTTGCTAAAAACCGGTTACAACCCTCAAGAAATTTTTGAGGCGACTGGGTTTGAGCCGATTCAACAAAATCAGGTGGTTGTTGGTTCTCAAGTTTACAATTCTTTGGAAAAGTTTGGAGTATCACAAGAAACGCGATCGCACTATGCCACACGTGGCAGCGATGTTTTATACGAGCTACGTTTACTTACTCAAGAAGAACGCGCCGCCGCCGCCGAACTGATCTTTGTTCACAACGTTGATGCTGATGAGGCACGGGATATAGCAAAAGCAATTAAAGAGTTCTCCTATTTCCGCACTTTGCCAGAAGGGTTTTCTGCTCATCCTGGGGATGCTGTTGCTCACCAAGTTTGGAAACTGGCACGCCAAAATACAGATTTACAACAGCGATCGCGCCTAATTGCCAAAGGTTTGCGTTTTGCTCACACGCCAGGTGCAAGGCAAAAAATCGAACAGTTACTGACTGATTTTACTACCGTTCCCCGGCGTCCAGCGCCAATTTTACCCTTTTACCGTTTGGAATTTGAGGAACAGTTACCCCGAATCTTACCCGTGGTAGGCGAGTTGCCATTATCACGGCAAGACTTGCAAGCTGTGCCCATACTGACAGAAATGGAGCCATTTCGGATGGTCAAGTTTTCTGGAGAGCAAGCTTGGGTGCCCTTACCTGGTTGGCAAGTGCTATTGGCGGCAGAAGATCCAGTAGTGATTTTAGCGAATAGCGATCGCTTCCCCATCCAAACCCAAACCCAAACGGGGCCAGTCTTAGTTGTGGTAGATCGTGCCCAACGAGAATGGGATGCCTCTAGCTACTTTGTCGTTGAAAATGGTGGTGAATTAGATTTTCAATGGTTTGAAACTGAGCCAGAAATTTCTCTACTAGGACAAATTATTATCATCGTCCGTCCTAAGAAAATTCTGGATGAAGAATTAACTAAGGATTCATGGCAGATTGACGAATAAATTCAATTTTAGA
>CAXUOL010000132.1:0-12277 GCA_964252435.1 uncultured Nostoc sp. | reverse complement strand
ACGAACCGCAAAGGACGCATTCGCGCAGCGTCTCGTCAGAGAAGAACGCAAAGGAAAGAGGTTTGTACAGGGTTTTTGTACCAGTCCTGTGTCTTTTGGCAAAATTGGGATGCTCCCGAGAAAAATTGAATTTTTACGGTTTGAATTGGCTAGCGATCGCATTAACTTTCCTATCAAACAAATAGGCTGTAGGGACATACAACTATACGTCCCTACAAAAAACTTTTTGATGAGAAGCTAGGCGAACAAATTAAAGAAGTCGGAAGTCGGAAGTACAGTTTTGTAACGGGGATTTAGACCCCGCCTAACATACTTGCGGCTTGCTAGAAGCTGGGGACTTAAACCCGCCGAAGTTTGTTAAGCCACGATACTAGCCGAAAAAACGAAATCATTAGCTGTAAGGCTAGTCGATCTAATTCCAACCAATGAAGCTAACTCTGTATTTCCGTTTTTCACCAAAGTATCACTACCCTGTTGCAATAAAGTTAAACCACTAAATTGAGTGATACCGATACCACCAAGCCCGATTTTGTCAATACCAATTGTAAAATCAGTAACGATGTTCTTGCTAGTTGGTAAACTACCATTGGCAATCCAGAATTTGTCTGCACCAGCACCACCACTCAGGCGATTACCACCTGCTTGACCAGCAAATAGCACATCATCACCATCGCCACCAAATAACGAGTCATTGACATTGGAGAAAAGTTTATCATCACCAGAACCGCCATACAGACGGTTATTACTACCGTTACTGGTGAGGGTGTCGTTGCCATTTCCACCGAATAAGCATTGACGAGAACCTTCAATGACTGTGAGAGTATCATCACCAGCGGCTCCAAATAAATTATTACTACCACCAGCTTCCACCACGGTAATAACATCATTACCATTGCCACCATCAGCTTTGGTATTTTTAGCTGAACCGTTTTGACCGATAAATATCTGGTCGTTACCCTCTCCCCCAGATACTGAAGAATCACTGCCTACGAGTACGGTGTCATCACCGTTTCCAGCCTCAATTGTGTTGCCTTTAATACCTTCTAGAAAGTCTGCACCATCACCCGCGAAAAATGTTTTTCCTGGCTCAACTGTTACATTATCGCTGTTGCTAGAACCAAAGTTGCCTGGGAAAGTAGGTTCTACAGGTGTCAGGTTATTGGGTAATTCCAGAATACCCAGTTTCTCAGCAGGAGTATTACCAGTAACATTAAAGTCGTTGTCGTTAATCAAAGCTAAGGTGTTGGGTGCTACCAGTGCTAAACCTTCTAATTTTTCGACTCCGGTATAACCCAACTGAGCAGCATTAGCAATCAAACTCTTGGTTACAGGGGTAATATTGGCGGCAGCTAACTCCGTAGAGGTCAATTGTTCAATAGTCTTACCTGCTGGCAAAGTAAAGTTAGCAGGGTTGTTGATGTTGGTCGCTCCGGCTAAATTAATTTGGTAAATTAGTTTATTGCTAGCAGATGTACCATTGTCATCTCGTTCAACTGCTGCAAATTTGCCGTTACCCAAAGAAACTGCATCGCCAATCTTATCGGTTCCTGGTAGACCTTCTAGGCGATATAAATACTCTCCTGTTACCTGCTTGCTGACAATATCAAACTCTAGAATTCGCAGGTTGAGAGAAGCTTTAGAAGTCGCATCATTGGCGACATCTGGATTATCAATTGGACTCTGAATAAAAGCATATAATTTATTACCTTGGAGTGCTACAGCTTCAAATCCTCGGTTATTGCGGCGTTGGGCATAAACTGCTGGCAATATCTCAGTACCAAAAGTTCCAGCGGGTTGGTCTGGGTTGGGTGCTGTGGCAGTTCCTTGAGGAATAAAGCGGTCAATTAGTTTACCATTAGTATCAAAGTGATAAATTGCTGGACGGTACTCATCCACCATCCAGTAGTCACCATTTTGTGCAACTGCAATTCCCTCTAAGTCTGCGCCCAAAGGATCGTTAGGAAGAACATTATTATTTAAGTCAACGGCAATTTCATCTGTGTAGGCTGTGCCATTTGCCCCAGCTTGCAAGTTTGGTAGTCCTGTTAATGGCGTCGTTCCATCTTGGCGAAATAGCTTTGTTCTGTTGGCAATGGTGATTTCACCTGTGGTGCGATTAAGTTCAAAGCTGACTATTTCTGGTTGAAAATCGGGTAATAAAAATGGTCTTTTGACACCATCAACATCTCCATTGGGGCCGCGGTCTGTGTTGGTGACAAATTTTAGGTTGCCATTTGCCGCAATTCCTTGGAAATACAACCCAGAAAAACCACCTAAGAAAATATCTTGACCTTTGGAGGTGGTGTCTAATTTGGGTAGGTTGTCAAATTCATAGATAGTTAGCTTGGGTTGGGCAACAGGATTGCGAGGATCGTAACTAGTGGTATCGATATTTAGAGAATTGGGGAAGGTATTGGCTATATTCTCCCAAGGCACCAGCTTAAAGTTCGAGTTGACGTTTTCGCCATCGATGGTTTTGGCAGGTTCATTAGACCCATCTTGAGTAACAAATAAACCAAATGGGAAGTTTGGCCCAAGTGGCACATTAATTACATCGGCACCATCTGACTCTTGGACGCTATCAATTGATCCATTGTTACCAATGGCAAAGTTACCCACGTATTCGTTATTACCTTCACGAGTATAGGCAACAAAGGTACTATCGCCTTGGCTGGATGCTAGCAGGTAGCCTGTACCGTTTTTGCCGTAGTAAATGGTCAACCCTTCGGCATCATCGGTGAGGTGAGAACCACCTTCAAAACGAACGCGATCGATTAGTTTGCCTGTTGTGCTTGCATCTGGTTCGGCGTTGAATTTCCAGATGCCCACATCTTCTTGGGCTATGTAGAGAAAGCCGGTTTCTTGGTCAACCACCATACCTTCTGTTTGGGGAGAACGCTCTGTTGCGGTGGGCGAGGGGATGGTAAACTCGCGCACCAGTTCTGCTCCAATTTTGCCATTACCTTTGTCAATTAGCTTGAACTGAGCTATGTCTCCAGTTTGCCGGCGACTGGTAAAAACATAGTAATCATTAGTTTCGGGGCTACGGTATAGGGCAAGTCCGTAAGAACTGCGAGTGGATGCAAAATAAGGAGGTTCAAAAGGCAATCCTTGGAAAATAGTACCAATATTGCTATCGGTGATATCTTCCAAATACTGACCAGCAGTGGTGGGGTTGGGGTTAATTTTGAAGATTGCTAATTTATCATTTTGGCGATCGCTAGCTACGGCAATATCAACAGATTGATTGCCTAATTTAAAACCGTATTGCAGGTCAATGTTGTTGTAGCGAATACCACCGGGATTAACTGTTTGCAACAAATTACCAGACAAGTCATAAACTCGCAGTCCAGCATTTTTGACTGAGGTTAATACTAGGCTATCGGCAGAGTTTGTCGCATTGACATAGATAGCTGGATCATCAGCATCGGCATTTTGATCTACAGCAGGTAGTGCTGGATCGTCATCGTCAAATAAAGCAGGACGAGTTTCTAGTGTAGGTGCAGCAGTGGGAACTAAGTCTGCACCCAAGGTGAGGATTTGGGTATATTGAGTTTGGTTGAAGTTGTTGTCACTCACCAGCACAATCGACTGACGACCATCTGCTAGTTTGGGGCCGAAGGCAATACCCTCAATGTTATCCACTCCTGTAATCGGGTGGTTTGGATCAGTAGGCAGATTCAGGTCAGTTAAATTCAACAGTAAGCGTTTTTGAGCAGGTTTAATAGCTGCTAGTTGTTCAGCACTTAAATTATTGAGAGAATCGTAGAAACTAATATCTGTTGCACCTTGCAAAGAAACTTCGTAGATTTTGATGGTGTTGCCTACACCTTGTGCAAAGGAACGTTCTAACGCTAGTAATGTGCCACGATTATCTATTGCTAATAAATCTGCCAAACCATTGTCAGCGGAACCTGTGCTAGGGTTGGGCGATTCAGGTATTGCATCAGTAATATAAAGGTATTCTTTTTCTGGTTGTCCAGTAACCAGATTGTATTGCAGAATCCGGGAAGGGCTGCCACTGGTGAGCGAAGCCTTTAATCCGTCTTGAAACAGCGCGTTTTCGGTGGCGGTGAATAGAGTTTTCTCATCGGGTGTGATGGTGAGGCTTTCAAAGGCTAAGTTATTGTAAACGCCTGATGTCTGCGTATCACCTGCATCAACAATACCGTTGCTGTTGGTATCTTCTACTACTTGCAGGAACTTTTTGGGGACAAATAGTGAGCGTACTTCTTGCCCAGTAGTCAGCGAAAACTCTTTAATAAAGGGATTGGTAACACGACCAGCACTAAGATTTACTTCGCCCTCGGAAGAGATGAAGACTGTACCATTGTTAGTTAAAGCAATACCTTCTGGGTCAAGGCTGTTGGTTGCAAAAAAGTTGCCATTGGTATCTTTCAGGGTGGTGACATTAGTAAAATTCACCCCGGAATCAGTGGCAGTGAAGGTATAAAAGCGGGCAGGGGCAACTTGGGAGCGATCGTCTGAGATTGCATAGTAGCGGTTGTTAACTGCATCGTAGGTGACACCAGATAGTCCCCCTAATGGAGTCGGTGTTCCATTCACAGTTTCCGCCACGCCACCAGGAATAAAGCCTGTGGTAAAAGTATTCTGCTCTACAAATCCAATATTAGGAATAGTTTTACCTGGTTCGGTTGCCCCGATTTGCACATCTGCAAATACTAGACGATGGTCAGAACTAGGGAACGGAAAAGTACCTACTGGGGAAAATGTTGGATCAGTATTTAGAGGCCAAAATACTCCTGAGTCGGCAATTGTCAGGTCAGTTGAGGGTAGCACATAGTCAGTCCGCAGGTTTCCGGGAGTCTTATCAGCAAAGTCTGCGGTGTCAAAGCTAGGATTACCCTTTTGGCTAGTGTTTGCACCACCCTGCAAATCTGCTTGTTGGCGTGCACCTAGACTGGTAGGGATGACATTAGTATTGATATTGGAATTTTGCAAGAGTTGGCGAATAGCGTTGTCAAAACTATCACCATCCAAAGGATCTGCATTTTGGTCGCCGACAATCACAAAGCTTGAGCCAGAATCAATACCGCCTATTTTACCCTGATCATCATAGATGTAATTACCATTACCAGGGGTAATGTAGTCTGCCCAAAAGCGGATCTCGTCGTGGTTACGCTTACCATTGCGGTCTTCCGCGCCATCAAAGGTTGGGGGCGTGGGATGGCTGGCGAGGATGTGAATTGTCTCGCCGTTTACCTGGATGGGTACATCCCAGTGACTTTTAGAAGAAAGGCGTAGAACTGCCAATTCCTCCTTAGAATACCAATCATTTGGTTGTGGTGTTGTCGGCTCGTCAGGAAGCAAAGCATTGGGCATATCCTTCCAGAGGAAATTTTGGAAGGTACGGATGTTGGCAGTGTCGATGGGATATTTGGACAGCAGCAATATCCCGTATTGACCAGGGAAATTCCCGAATCCAAAAGCATCATCGCCGTATCCGGCTGCACCTGGGGTTGTAACTGCTGTACCGTCGTTGTTTAAGTCCAACCCAGAGGCAATACCCGTATTGGAAGGAGCGATGTAGAAGTAGGGGTAGTCAACGGGAGTTGTACCATTCTGGCTGACGGCTAGGTAATTTTGCCCAAATAGTTGAACTGCCTCTGGCGAATAGTCAAATTCGTTAATTAGCAACACATCCGGGTTATTACGTTGGATGATTTCTGCAACTGCCTTTGCTTGAGCATTTTCAGGAGTAGACAAATCACTGACTAACTGACCTTCAGCATTACGATTCAGGGAAGCATTGAACTGGGAAAAGCGAATTGTATTAGTAGTTACCATGTTTAATTTTGAGAGGGGGGAATAAGGAACCGCAGAGGCAGTACACAAATAAATCGGAGTTTGAGAGATATTTTGCGTAAGTTCTATTAAATCTGCATTAAACAAAAACAAAACGAGTAATTGACAATCGCAATATCACTATCAAAAAAATTATTTTTTAGTCAAAAAAGCTACGAATTTTATCAAAGCAGAATAAAGGCGTCAGGAGCCAGAATGGGCTAAACGCCCCACTACCGCTAACAGAATAGAATTTTGTGCGAGTGGCGAATGAATAAACGGCGTTTTTGCACCCCCGCTAAATTTTTAATTTAGCGGTCTAAAATTAGTGGCGGGTCTGAATCCCCCACTTTCTTGTTCTGACCGGAGGCGGAGCGTCTCCGGCTCCGCTCCTGAATTCTGACTTCTGGATTCTTCATTCAGCCACCTCAAGTTATCTCAGCAATGTTAAGAAACTGCTAGCAAAAGGTTAAAAGAATAAATATTTGGTATTGAGTTGCCTTCAGAATAGACTTCTTGCAGAAGTCGGGGAAAAGGCTCCCTAAACCTTTCCCCTTTAACCTTTTCCCTTTTCCCCCCTCTTGCAAAAGTTACTTTTGCAAGAGGTCTAATATACAGCTGGATTTAGATCCCCGACCTCTCAAAGAAGTCCGGGGGCAGCAATTTTACACCCATAAAAAAAGGCGGACAAGATGCCCGCCCCACAATAAGTAGTTGGATATTTTTTATTTGAAAGTCATTTTGTAAAAGCCACTTTTGCTTACCGGAACTTACCAGGATTTAGACGAGCACCGTTAGGTTGAGACTGACGACGAATTGCTACTCCACTCCGCAAATTGTTTCCAGTACCGCCATCTTGACGATCGAGGAAAGGTTTCAAATTAATCCCACTTCTAGATGAACTAACCCGATTATTGCCACTACCTAGAAGTGTGCGTCCTAAATTATATAATTCGTTGCCTCCACTACTGCGATCGCCATAAGTGTTAACGGCTATAGTTTGTTGTCCGCTGTCAGCAGTAGTCAAGTTCTGAAAAATGCTATTGCGGATAACATAGGGATCTTTTCCACGGGGGACTGTCAGCACAATTCTACAGGTTGGGTTAGTTTCAGTTGTGACGCAGACAATATTTTCGTTATTTTCTACGGCTGTCTGAAGTTCTTGTAAACCATCTGGGCGATAAAGTTCTAAACGACTAGCAATTGCTGTACAACGTCTTTGTGCGTCCCAACCACCACCTAAAGCCGCAGGCGCTGCCCAAGCAAAGAATTGTCCTGGTTGACTTTGTGGCTGATACATGACGGTGTACTGTCCATTATAAGTTTGACAGGTAAACCGAGTTGTACCATCAGCTGAGGGTGAAGGTGGTACACCTGTTGATGTGTCTATTGGGACTGGTGCTGATGTGCCGTCTGATGGTACTGTTGGTACTACTACACCATCGCCAGTAGAATCATATTGCGCCATTGCTGCCGAATTGCCCAAACACAAAGATAAGCCAAGACTGCCCAAAGATATCAATCGCAGCATTTGTGATGACATAAATCATCCTCCAGGAGAAATAAGTAGGGAATTGATAGTTTAAGTGACGAATAATTCTGGCTTTTGATTCAGCAAAAACTTATTTTTTTTCTCTCGTGCTTTTTTCTCTGCGAGTAGCTTTTTCACCCGTGTTTGAATTTCTGTATGATGCTCCACTTTTTGTAGATGTAACAGTTGTAGCACTTATTTGCTTAAACTGAATCACTCAAATACTTGAAAATTTTATTTGTATATGCTAATGCAAATTATTTGGATCAATACCTTGAGATTGTAAATAGGCAATTAGCCGTTCTTTTTGCTGACGTTCCTGTTCAATTTGTTCCACAGCCCAAAGTAACAAATTACCTGCCTCATCCCACCAGCGCAACCAATAACCAGTTCTGGCTTCTTTTGTTCCTTGCCAAGTTCCCAGAAATAAACCCATTGAATCAATCCAATGACGACCATTTTCATCAGGTTGCTTTAACTCGTAGCGCCTGTTTTCAAGTTGGTAAAATTCTAACAAACCACCATTTGGGTCAAAAATTACATAAATTGGGATTTGAAGAATCTGCTCGTAAAAAAACCATTTTCCTGGTGGATAGGTTCGTTTAAAAGAGTATTCTCCACCCTCAGCGTCAGAGAGAAATTCCATCACAATTGCCGGAATATCTCCATTTAAATTGGGTGTATAGCTTTTGCGTTCTCCTAAAACCTGATTTACCGATGACACATAAACCCAGTCGGGTGCTTTAGCAACAAATTGTCCGTTTACCGTCGCACAAAGGCCAAAATTTGAGGCTATCAACATCTGTGGTTGGATGAAACCACTTATCTCAAGGCTTTCGCGCAAAGCACCAGCCAATAGTGGCTGACCTGTATTTTCTACTGGTTCATCCTCTAGGTGAAAATCTGCGGGTAATGCTTCCCAAGATATTACCAATTCTGTTGAAGATTTAGCTTCACTGAGTTGGGTTGTCATAAACACCCCCTT
The DNA here is from genome assembly GCA_964252435.1 of uncultured Nostoc sp. Taxonomy (GTDB): domain Bacteria; phylum Cyanobacteriota; class Cyanobacteriia; order Cyanobacteriales; family Nostocaceae; genus Nostoc. The sequence goes on along the minus strand of CAXUOL010000132.1, from coordinate 3,956 downwards.
TTATTGATTTGTCTTTATTTTATGGCTGACCAGTGGTTTGTTGCTGACCAGGCGATAAAAAAAGCTAGGCATACAGATTACTTACGCTTATTGCGACTCAATTAATTATGGTTGTGAATTCTTTTAGAGATTTGTGCTGAGATATTGGTCATCCTAGTTTGACAAGTCTAGTAAGCTAATACGCATTTAACTTGCATATTGTTGATTTTGGAGAAAAAGCGTCAATCCTTCTCCCCTGCTCCTCTGCCCCTCTGCTCCCCTGCTGTCTAAATGTGTAAATTAGGTGTTTAACAGCTTACACTCGCCGTTTGGGATGGATAAAACACAAAAAACCCCGGCGAAACTAGCCGAGGTAAGGTCGAGAAGTGAGAATGACGATGAGATACAGCGCTACCAAAATCAAAAAATCTTAGCTAACGCTAAAACCAACCAAAACTAAAGCGGTGACGATTAAAGTTGCAAAAAGACCCTGTAAAACGTATTTACGTTGTTCCCAAATTGCTGGGTACTCAGCGTAGTATATCTTGGGTTCTGCTGCGTAGTTGTTGAGAATGCCTTCTTCGTTAGTGGTGGTGTACATAGTTTTTTCCTTTCTTTGTTTTGTTATCTTATGTAACTAAATATAACAGATTTGTTACAAATCGTCAACAGGACTTGACAAAAAAAGACTGATGGTAAATATAAAACTGACTTATCAGCATACCACTGCCGTTTAAGGATACGTAAAACACAAAAAACCCCGGCGAAACTAACCGAGGTGATAGAGAGAAGTTATGAATGACAATGAGATACAGCGATACTGAAATCAAAAAATCTTAGCTAACGCTAAAACCAACCCAAACTAAAGCGGTGATGATTAAAGTTGCAAAAAGACCCTGTAAAACGTATTTACGTTGTTCCCAAATTGCTGGGTACTCAGCGTAGTATATCTTGGGTTCTGCTGCGTAGTTGTTGAGAATGCCTTCTTCGTTAGTGGTGGTGTACATAGTTTTTTCTCTTTTTTGTTTACTTATGTAAATAAGTATAACAAATTTGTTACAAATCGTCAATATGACTTGACAAAAAAAGACTGATGGTAGATGTAAAGCTGACTTATCTGCGATCGCAGATTCTGGCGAAGCGGTTCTAGGCAATGAAAGCAGCTTGTATATAGCCCTCTTTTACCTCTCTAGACAGAGGAAAAATAGCGATCGCATTGCAATGACAGGTAATACAATAAAGTGTTGTCAAGATTTTTGAATAAATGCTAAAATATTCCCTAGACAGAGAATAATTTTAAATAGTTTATTTATTTAATCAAAATCTATGTTAGAAATATTTTATTAGATATTCCTGTATAGTTTAAATATTAGGTGTAATCAGTATGTATATAGAGACTTTTACTCCTACGGAAGCTGCGGCATTTATAGAATTACCAACAAAGAAGATTTACAAAGAAGTAGAACATATAATTCTTCCTGAATATAATCCTCCAAGACTTAATTTTGCGGCATTGGTTTATCTACGTTTAATTAAAGAAATAGACTTTTTTACTGTTGATTTTCGCTCATCTCTTTATCAAAGCTTAGTTAGAGCATTGGAGCAAAATTTACCAACTATTGAAATAGCAAGATTTATCAAAATAGAAGTTGAGCCTATTGCCAAGGAGGTATTAGAATTTATCAAATGTTTTCAGGCGTGGAAAGAGAATTTAGTTTCTGATCGGAACATAATGGGCGGAGAAATAGTATTTCCTAATTCTCGGCTTACAGTTCGTCATATTGGTTCAATGCTTGATAGAGGTGAGTCAGTAGAGACTATACACGAAGACTATCCTTATTTGACTGAAGAAGATATAAAATTTGCTCAAGTCTACGTGAAAGCTTACCCAAGTGTTGGACGACCTAAAAAGAATTAAATTCCTAATTGATGAGGATATTTCACCAGTCGTTGCACGTTACTTGTGTAACGAGCTTTTTATTGATGCAATTGCTGTTAGAGATCGGGGGTTACTTGGTGCAAAAGACTATCAAGTTTTAGAATACGCTTTTAATGAAGATCGTATTCTTGTAACAGCAAACGTTCGCGATTTTGAGAAGTTTGCTCGGATTACAGAAATCCATGCTGGCATTGTATTTATTTGTCAGGGAGATTTATCTCGAAATGAGCAAATTGCTCTTGTAAAAGAAGCTGTGAATACAATAAATGGTGAATTAGAAAATGGAACCGATATGTTAAATCGTGTTCTATACATGGAAGAAGATGGTACTAAAAGATTTGAGAATTTGAGGTAAAAAGCATCTTGATCTGCAAACTCATCTACGCCTAGAGCGATCGCTGTTGTTTAACAACTCACATTCCATGCGATCGCTTGCGCTCGTCTAGGTGAAATGGTATTAGACCACCAAAGTACAGTTGAATAAATGGTTAGAGGTGAACCTTGAGTTTATTTCCGTCTTCGTTTGAACAAACACTAAAACTACTAACTGTTTTCGGAACAGTATTAAGTTTTGCTTGGGGAGTTGTGATTTGGCAGGACAAATCGAACAAGGAACTTGCCCAGGCAAAGACTGAGGCGGAAAGGTTTGCTGTAAGCCGCCGTATTGAAGCTACAAAGCCATTTCTTGATCGCCAGTTGAAGCTATACACAGAGGCTTCTCAGGTTGCCGCGAAAATCGCCACATCAACGAATGTAAACGAGGTTGCTGATGCCAATAAGCGTTTTTGGGAACTTTACTGGGGTGAGTTAGCTTTAGTGGAGAACCAAGATGTAGAGGCTGCAATGGTGGCACTGGGCAAAGCCATAAAGGATTCAGCACCGCAGCAGCAGTTACAGTAGTTATCTCTGAAATTAGCCCGTGCTTGCCGAAGTTCACTAGATATATCTTGGGGAATAAACGCGTGGAGCCAACCCGATTACGCAAATATCCCTCAAGGGGCACGAAGGAGTCCAAAAAATTGAGTGCATGAGGGCGATCGCGGTGTAATCGGTGTAACAATGCACCACACTGTGGTAAAATCCAAGCGCATCAAATAATTGTTTAATAGCGTGTTCGGTTTGCAAAAGATACTCTTCAAATGTCATTTTTGTTACTAGCCAGAACCTAATTCCTGATCACCGCATCTAAAAGCACATCTGCACCAAAGCGCACGACATCGGTGCAAGGTAGCCCAGTTTCTGCTATTGTTTGAGCGATCGCATCTTGATCTGCAAACTCATCTTGTTTTTTAGGATTCCCTAAATATCTAACCCAACTACTATTAATTCAGGTGGATGTTCAACATTAAACTGGTAATATATCTCTCGTCGCTCTTGGGGTGGAAGAGTTAACTGCCATTCTAAAATCCCCATTTCACCAAGTTGAATTTGTGGGTTGCTGCGACTGAGACGTACTTTAATTTGCTCGTTGCGGCTAACTGGCAATTGTTCAGTTAGTTTCAGATTTACTTCTTTGTCGAGTAAGTTAGTAATTATCAACCGATAACTATAAGTAATCCGGCGCTGGTTGCTAATTAATCTTTTATCTACCAAGCGCTCAACTAAGTCGCGCTCAATTTTTAAACCTTCGTCAATTCCTAAGTTCAGTTTGAATTCTTGCCCTGGTGCAATATTTTCTAATTGAGTTGTCCCAATAAAAACGTTGTCGCGGAAAATATTTGCTTTACCTGGTAACAAAATCGCACCGTTGGGATTATTTTTCACATTAGCTTGTAGATAAGCAAAACTTACCAAGCGCGGCATTGCCACATAATCGAAGCTACAAGGATAATCATCGTTGAAAATCGTAGTTTTATGGGGTGCGCCATCACTGGGAATGTTACCACCACCATTCAGTTTAAAGGTAACTACACTCCCTTCTTTAGATACTTCTGCTGTAACGGTTTCTGCTGCGATAAGACTATCCTCTGTAACTTCGTCTTCTTCTTGCCAATCTGCTCTGGCAGCAGAAGCAGGCGGTTCTGGTATGCTAGGCAGC
>CAXUOL010000131.1:10312-12361 GCA_964252435.1 uncultured Nostoc sp. | reverse complement strand
CAGGACTACCGCCTGCATACACAACTACTAGTTTCAATCCCGCGAACGGGTTTCATTTATTTGAAAGACACGGATTGACTTCGCCTTTAGTTAGCGTTAGCATGTTTCAATCCCGCGAACGGGTTTCATTTATTTGAAAGTAGCTGTGCCATTGCGAGTTATTGGGGAAGAAATGTTTCAATCCCGCGAACGGGTTTCATTTATTTGAAAGTCCGCCAGCCAGAAGCTAACGACAGAGCCATTCCCGACACCGTTTTTGGCAGAGCTACTTTAAAAGTCCGTTTCCGGCATTTATGACGAGGCTCTATGTTTGTACTTGAACTGCTGAAACTATTGAATTGTCAAGGTTCTGTCGATTTGGCAGGAGGTGGGGGTTTTTGCCCGTGCTTCGCCATGCCAAAAAATCTAACTAACATTATAATATGATCGTCTCTTGCTGTCGAGGTTGCTCCGAACCATAGGTGATAGTTTTACGTACTGATCCAGCATCCAGAACATAAATACGCACTGAATCTTCAGTAGGTTTAATCAAGCTTTCAACTTGCACCTTCAATTTAGCAAACTGCACAGCATTTAAAAAACATTCAAACACACTGTACTGCGTCCAAGTTCCATAGCCAGATAGCATTTTATGGAGTTTTGTTCGTCGCTTATTTGCCTTTTTATTATCAGGCAAATCATAAATTATGAGGTAGAACAAAGTAGTCATCGTAGTGTTAGTGCTTTATAAGGAACTCCTTCCTGTAAATGTCGGCTCAATAAACGTGCTTGCAACTCGATTGCACGACGATAGCTGCAACGATAGCCAAAGGTAGGATGCTTAAATTCATCGTTCATTTTTCGCTCCCATGCCTGTAAAAACTGTTTACGTCCGCTTTCTGAAAGTCGAAACGCACCAAGATGATCAGTAAAATCGTCGGGCTTAATTTCTTTATGACTGATGACCGAAAGTATTAAGTTATCAGCGACTAGAGGACGAAATTCTTCCATCAAATCAAGAACCATTGCAGGCTGTCCTCTAGTAGCTTCGTGCAGATAACCAACATAAGGGTCTAAACCAGCTATATGTACAGCAGCAGTTACTTGTACTTGCAAAAGAGCATAAGCAAATCCTAGTAATGCATTGATTGCATCTGTTGGAGGACGACGATTTCTGCCGTTAAATGACCATTGTTCATCAAGCATTGCCGACCAAGCAGCAAAATATTCTCTTGCAGCTAATCCTTCAACACCACGTACTTCGTCAAGAGTTGTCTGTTCTTTGACTAGCTGCTTGCGAGATTTGAGAGGATTATCTTTCTGGTCATGGCGGTATAAAACACTATGTTGATTTTGAATCTTGCCAATAACAATGGTTTTGACAATCTCCAAACGATGGGCTGTGTCATAATAAGCAGCATACTGCGCCAGCCGTAATTGGCCATTACGAGAATACCCTGGAAGAGCCGATCCCAAATATTTACCAAAGCCAGAAAGATAATGTACAGGCATTCCCAGTTCCAAAGCGTAGACCAAGGCATCACCAGTGATCTGCGGATTTCCCATCAATACAACTTGTTCGACAGTTTGAGCGGGAACTGATTTCTTCTCCCAGCCGCCATCTTCCTGTTTTAAGGCAACTTTAAAAGCTTCGGCAGCTTTACTAAGTACTGCATCAGGTTGAGTCACATAAAGAATAGACATGATTTAGACCTCAAGGCGTAGTTTTTTGATTTCTTTCGGCAAGCAAATTTTTTGTAAGCTGCAATCTTTGCACTTTTTAGGATGGTCAATAGGTGGAGGCATTATGCCACCTATGGCAGCCCGTGCTGAATCAATTGCTTGTTCTGTGGCTTGTCGTAATGCAGATGTAAAATCTACCCGTTCACGGCGGCGGTTGGCATAGTAAAAAATTTCGCCGTAAGGAATAGAGCCTCCTGTACGCTCTTCTAGGCATAAAGCCGCACCGCACAATTGAAAATGATCGCTCTTGTGATTGGCCATACGTCCCTTTTTAAATTCCAAAGGGATTAATTGGTTATCTTTTTCTTCCACCGCATCGATAATGCC
>CAXUOL010000131.1:0-10212 GCA_964252435.1 uncultured Nostoc sp. | reverse complement strand
TAAATTCCAAAGGGATTAATTGGTTATCTTTTTCTTCCACCGCATCGATAATGCCGTTAATCAAAAGGCGATCGCTCCATACCCACTGATGTCGGTAAACTACTTTGTCACCTTCAACATTTTTGCCTTCGTCATCAACATTGCGGTGCAGATGACGGCCAATGATAATGTGTTCATTATCTGCATTTTCCCCAAGCTCGTATTCAAGGAAGAAACGACGGGGGCAATATTCCCAAGCATTTAGATAAGCTAGGGGAAGATAGTATTGTTCGTTCATAGCTTGGTAAAAAAGACAATTTTTTAATTACAAACAGGTAAGGGTTTAGGAGTTTTAGACCGCTTTGGTTTGGGTGGCTTTTGCAATAGACTTGTTCCCAAAGACAGTTGTGCTTGCCCCATCCCCATTGCAGTTTTACGCCCTACCCCAGCAAAGAAAGCAAAATTTGCCAAAATAGTGGCAATCCGAGCTGTTTCAGAACTACTAAATCGGTAGCGAACCCAACCCTGCGCTCCAACTTCTGTACCTCCTTCCATTTTGAGAGCGTAGGTTTTGAGGTCGTAGGCTGTAACTAAAGCATTCCATTCACAAGTTGGGAGATGATATTGTTCTGGTGCAAAAATATTCCACCGTCGATGCAGCGAGTTAAACACCAATTCAGGTAATGGAAAGGTTTGTACAACTTGATTTTGCTTGAAGCTAGTAGGAGAAAGAAAATGCATTTCGATTTCGGTCAAAGCTTGGGTTGGGTGTGACAGTAGCGCATAATCAGCTGCACCTGCTAGTTGATGCGTTCCTGGCAGTGCGTACATATTACGTAATACAAACGGAAAATCGCCTAGTATTATAGATTGAGTTTCTGACTGTTCAAACCCGCGCATTAGAGATTCAACTAAACTACCGTCTAGTAAACCAATCCGAAAATAAAAATAATCTCCTACACGCACTCCATTCGGGCGGCGGTTTCCCAATAATCCCGAAATTGTTAATGGTGAATTTTGACTAGCATGGATAGTTTCAGCAACAGATGGGCTAGCTGCTGCAAACCATTTAAGTACTAGTGCGTGCAATGCACGAGATAGAGTAGGTGGTATATCTCCTACATCCGCAGCGGCTAGTTCAACAACAATTGAATGCAATGTTGAAGATTTACGCTGTTGCGGCAATATTTCCTGCTCCATAAAAGACTCCTGTAGGTAAATAAATTTCTTCTGGTAGTTGTTGATATTGCTGTTCAGTTAATGTTGATTTGAAATCTTGCCAATCATCTTTTTTAGATTCTTCACTCTTTTTAGCTACTAAATATGCACCGTTTAACTGTGCCTGACTTACCAAACTTGCAGGAGGCATAACAATTCGGTTATAAAGTAATATCCGAGTCTCATTTGGTAAATCCAACGGGTTTAGAGGATGTAAACAGGTATAATCACCAGATTTAGTTTGTATAACTTTATCTGGAATTTTTACAGCTTCAACTCTGATTTTTGCAGCCCATTTACCTAAGCGTATCCAACGCGGGATTTTAATAGCTTCTGGAGCAATAATATAGGTACGATATTCACTGCCAACAGCTATTTCTTTAGCTCGTCCGTAATTAATTGGATAATTTTTATCTGCACCTTTATCGCCAAACTGTTTCGATTTACCATAATAGCCAACTTGAGCAGCTTTAAAGGTATTAATCTGATATGACCAATTGATAGGTTGAGCAGGAAATACATAAATTCCAGCTTGGTTTAGATGAAGAAGATTTTGTTCAGCACTAGCATCTAAATATGTTGGCTTTTGCGCTAGTTCTCCTTGTAACCGATATGGTTGAGGAATATAATGAATTGCAAAAAGCGCAAAGCTTAGTCCCCAATTATGTAAATATTTTTCTGTCTCATAGAGAATGCCCATCTCTCGTGTGGCAAAGAAAACATTATCATGTAGCGTCAATGTGCAATGATATAGTGCCATAGCAAAATCCTTTATCGCATTGGAATTTGGGTTAAGGTGAAGTGTTCACCTTAACACCAAGAAATAAATAATAGTTAATCTCTCTTGCCTTTCTTCTTCAACGCTCCAAAGGATTCTGCATAGGCTTTGGTTTGTCCGTAGAGTGCATTTATTGTTTCTACTAAACAAGCTTCATCTTGATACAGTGTGCTGACTTCATCTAAGAGTTCTTCTAACGGCGAACCAAAAAGCAGCTTTGTTTTGCGTACAGGTTCATCATTGAGTAAATTATTTGCCACTTCTTGTACCTGCCGTAAAACATCGCTAATGGGAGTATCTACATCACCCTTTAAAGCATCATAGAGTGCTTGAGTATAATGCAAGTTGCTAAAGATTTCGCCATCGCAAAATACAATCCCTGCAATATAGTTTTTCATTGTCCCTGTGCGCGATTCTTGTGCGCCATAGCGTTTAGTACGCAGCAAATTGCCCAGAACATAGATAAAACCTTCGTAGGTGGGGTCACGCAGAGTTTCTACTGTGGGGAATGTCACCTCTGGAATAATATGGTCTAATTCATTAATACTGCTACGCATTTCTCCTGCTTCGCTCATTGTTCCGCCTTCAAAAGGAGCGTTAAAGGTGAAGCTGCGGTGCGACTGTTCGTAAGCACTTAGAGAAAAAGCCGAGTCTGAGTATACTTTGGAACGTTCTGACCCACTATCGCCGATCGCAAATCCATAGATAATACAATCAGGACATTTTTTACACGATTTCTCGCCGTTATATTCACAGTATCTATCTTTATTAGTCTCGTCTGCACTGGTAAGATTTAAACCACGCAGTAGTTCACGTCCAGCAAGTCGTTCAGGTGTAGTTTGTTTGCGCTTGAACATCACCAAACGGCTGATTTGTTTTTTACTTGCATCTGTAGTTCCTAGACCAGCTTGTGTGCGCGCAGTATTGAGAATTCCATCGGTTTGGAATACGGGGAATGATTGACTGTGACGCAATAGGATGAAATGTACATACTTTCCAGATGCCAAGCGGGGGAATGCGGATTGGAATTCGGGTTTTAAACTTGCTAGAATGCTCATGATTTTGCTCCTTGTGTTTCAGTTTTTTCTTTTAATGCCAACATCCGATATGCAAATTCAGCACCGGATTTGATGCGGTTTATATTTTCTTGAAGTAATGCGCGATCGCTTTTATAAAATTTGTGAAATAATTCATTAACGCAAGTTGTAACAAAGGTATGAATAGCTTCTAGTTCCTTCGCTTGACGAGTTGGATAATCCAACTTTTTATTCATCATCAACGGACGTTTGTAAACATCTTGGCGTTCTAGTGCATCGCGCAGTTGTCCCGCACATTGAAAAATTAATACCTCATCTACTTTAACCACTTCTTCAGGAACTTTGAGAATTACTTCTAAGACCTTAGAAACTGGCAGTAGAATACTATAGCTAGAATCGCTTAAGCTAGTTTGATAAAAAACTCGGTATTCTTGGACTAATCGAGTAATTGAATCCATTAATTCTTTCCCTGTATTATTAGTTTTAAACTCTTGTTTAGATAGTGATAATTTAGCATTTTGGTTTTTACTATTGTCTTCATCGTCTCCTACCCAAATTCTTGCTAATTTCCAATATTGTTGAACTTGCTCATCTGTGGGATTATCACGTTTATTACGCCGTAAACCTTCCTTTACTAAGCGAAAGATATTGAGAACATTTGTAGTAATTTCTCGTACTGAACTACTAAGCGATCGCCAGCGTTCATCACGAGGTAAACTTTTAGCATCTAAGTGTACCTTGTAAGTAATAAGTAAGCGTTGTAATGCTGTTTTGAGTTCTGGTAATCGTAAGTTGAGAGATAAACCTAGTAAATTCCAAAACCCAGCAGGATTATCAAGTCGCACCGATTCTAGGAATTCACTATCGCTAGCATATAATGGTTCTAAATTTGTTGTAGCCACAACTTTTACACCTAGTAGCATCGGTAAAGCTAACGCGATGAATGCTGGTTTTACCCAAGCATCAGTAAAGGTTTTTTCTCCTGTTGTCAAGGGACAAATTGCTACGAAAGGTAGGAACTTGACGTAATAAGTATCTTTATATTCTCCTGCTTTCGATGCTTTCCCAGTCCAAGGTAAACTTTGTAATCCCCAAAATTCCAGATTTGCATTAGTCCATTGATTACAAACCTCCTTTAATTCTAGATTGTGTAATTTATCGACAAAAATACCAATAGCGCGAGCAACTTGAGGTGAGTAAAGATATGCAGGGTAAATGTAAAGAAAAACAGGTTGTCGTTCTTCAAACTTACCAGATGTTGCTTTCCAATATGCTTGTCGTAATATCATTTCTAAAGCCCATACTTTAGAAATACCGCGTTTAATTCTTCGTCCACCTAATAAATTTTTATTGCTGTATTGCTGGGGTTTGAATATAACTACTGACTCTAACTGGTCTTCTGCTGCAAATTCACCAGAACTAATTGAACAAATCGGTTTATTTTTGACTTTGGAGTTGACATATCCTGCGAGTTCATTAACGAAGTTAACACGATTATGCTCAGAAGCAAACACTTCTAAGTATTGATTGAGATATTCACAAAATGCCTCATAAGTTGGACTAGTATGAGATGGAAGTAAACTATTTTTTTCAGCCCAGTTTGATAAATCAACAGCAAAATTTTTGAAAACTTCCAAAAATTCTTCTGAGTCTGGATGACGGTCTAAGTTTGTTCGAACTACAAAATTTGCTGCTGCTTGATACCATCCATAATTAACTCCACCAACTTGAAACTTAGTTTGTTCAATCGAAATATAGGAATTTATTTTTAAAGTGTTTAAAACCCAAGCAATAAAATCATCATTACCAATGAAAAACTCCTTTTGAATCAAAATAATAAACTCTGCTAAACGGTCTGCCCAAATATCTACACCACTCTCTAATTTTTTACGTTCATCTGGTGTTAATGCAATTTTATCTAATCTCTTCGATGTAGCAATTGATTTCAAATTTCTGACATTTTCTTTCACAACGTCAGGTAGTTGACAAATTAGTTGTGCAGGCGTAAATATTTCTCGTGTTAATGGCGCAATTTTCACACCTTTACCACCACGTATAAAGCCAACATCACCCTTCAGGAAATAAGATTCTAATCCATCTAATTTTTGCTTTTTATCATTAATGCCTTGAAGAATAGTATGCCAAACTTCTTGTTGAATATCTGATAATTGAGGTGAAAGTGTATCTTTGGGTGCTAAATATACTACACCATTAGCAAAGAATAAAATAGGTTGCCAATTGAGTTTTTCAGCAAACTTAACAAATGCGTTATGAATGTAATTCGTTAACACTCCACGACTATCACGTAGCCGATGATAAACTAGTTTGGCATCAATACCTAAATCATCAAGATATTTTGTGAGTACTTTTCCTCGATTTCTGGTAGTTGGTATATCTATTCTGATATCACCAGGATTTTGGATATGCACTGCAATGTCAGCAAATGCTAGTAAATCGCATAATTTACCAAGTTCATAAGCACTTAATTGCAGTTTATGTCCTGTCTTTTCCCAATTTGGAGGATGGAGATTACTACCTCGTTTACCTTGTGTATTTTGAGCTAGATAACAAATATCAGCTTGATATATTTCCCATTCATCCCAAAAATATTGAAAGTTGAGTTTGATGGCTAATTCATGACATCGCTGGATAATTTCAGATGTTTGATGTGCGCTTGGTGATTCTTCTCCTTTACTAAAAAAATATTTATCATAATCATGAAGTGTAAATCCTAAACACAACAATTTTTCTTCAATTTCTGATAATTCTTCATCAAGCTTTTTGTGTAAATTCCAAGCAACAATTAAACCATTGAGGACGTGAACTAATAAACTTTGATCGGCAAGTTTTGCAAAGGAGCCTTTTATACCTCCCATTGCTGTTACTAAAGCAAATTCACGTTCCAGTCCTGGTAAAATTGTTTGAATATATTTACCAAGAACTGATTCTTTTTCTTGAGCTTCAAGAGTTGTGTAAAGAAGACGTTGTAATAGGGTTGATTCGTTCATATCTAGTAGATGTATGGTTTACTATTTTTGCATCGATTTAGTTTCCATTTGAGTGCTTCTAATAAAAGTGCATCTTGATTAAAAGCACAAGCATAATGTTCTTTATCGTTATCTTGGAGTCGATAGATACCAAAGGTAGCTGGTAAGTATAATCTGTTAGTAATTTCGCTCCAATGGCTATCTTTCTTATCAGATATGCGAACAAGAAATGTCAGTAATGATTTGCTGATTAACTTTGTATTTAACTGCCTGCTCTGCGGATGTCCTACAATAGAGAAACCATCAGTAATAGCTAATGTACATTCAGTCAAATCTTCGCTGTTATAATCACAATGCAAGGAAATATCTCTGCGTTTATCAAGTATATTTACAACTTTGATATACAGTTGGATATATTCATTATTAAACTCAATTTTTTGGCGATTTTCCTTGGTTAATTCTTCAATAAATTGTTTTCTCTCAATTACTTCTATTTCCACATAGGGGATTAATCTTAGTAAATCATAAGTGTAAAAACATGATTTACCATCACGAATTTCCCAAACTGCAACTTGTAAGTCAGAACCACCACGAAACCTTAGTAACTCATTACGAACTTCTTGGTTTAAGCAAAACCAACGTTTGATTTTTTTATCAAAATCATTTTTGCAAATATTTCGCCAAGTTTCCGCAATTTTGTTGCGGATATTTTCTGTCCTTGGTGGTAGTTCATAGCGTTGACTTTTATCATGACTATTATCGCCACTTAAAGCCCGCAGCATTCCCTGTGCTTGCAAATGTCCCCAATAGGAACGATATTCTTTAAACTCTGATTTTGCTGAGAATATCCTTTTAATAATTTCTGTTTTAAACTCGTTGCGGTCTAATTCCTTGCCAGATTCTAACTTATTTAGTTCTGACCATATCCAGCGCATCCAGCTAGGAACCAAAATATAAGCTTTATATGAGGTAAATCCTTCATGTCTTCCTAATCTTCCTAGTCTTTGAATAAATGTTGCCGAGTCACTAGTCTCAAAAATTAATAAATTAATTTCATAATCTACACCCACGTCAACCGCAGAAGTGGCAACTAGCAACACTGGTTTATCAAAAGCTTTACTTTCTAGTAATTTACGAGTTGCTTCTCGTTCCTCTTCATCAACCTGTCCGCTAATTTCTCTGACTTCAATTTCTTCCTTTAATAAAATTTTTAATCGAATAAAAACCTGTCTTGACAATGCAACTGAATTAAGAATAATCAATCCTACACCTAGAGTTTTGGAGTCTTTTAAGTCATCTTTAATTGTTTCAATTTGTCTCAGCAACCATGAAAGAGAACCATCATCAGTTGAAACAAATTCAAGTTCGATTTTTTGTGCAATAATTTTATTGCTTCCTTCCCTGTATTCGCTTTCATCTTCTCCAGACACTTTATCAACTTTGAAACCTGCTATTTGTAACTGTTCAATAAAACTATCTTTTGGGGTTGCTGAGGTAAATAAAACCCGCATTGGGTGTGATTTTTGACGACTTTCTTTGATAAATAGCAGACTATTAATAATTGCGGTTTCTTGATGTTCACCAAAAATCGGGAACTCATCAATTACAAATAAGTCAGGATAGGTTGCAAGTACATAGGGTAATTTATCTAATGCTGTACTAGGGTTGTAGTATCTTAGATGGAATACCAAGTGAAAAATATCTTGGTTGGTGATGGTAAAATGATTTCGTTTGAGCGATCGCAAAATCTGATCGAACTTTCTTCCTCTGTCTCCTGGTTCACCACGAAGCGCTAATTGTAATCCGTAAATACTATCTACACGCTTAGTTCGCGCAGATTCAAATTCTGCACACCGCTTTACTAGCTGCCGCTCTTGGTCTTTAATTAACTCAATTGTCGGATAAAGACCAACAATGCGATATTTCTCCTTTATCAAGCCTGCAATATAGGCTGCAAGCGATTTTCCCCCTCCAGTTGGCGAGGTGTTGAAGATGATATCTGCATTGCCGTTAAAAATTTTGTCGTAAGTTTGAGCCTGATGCAAAAATAGCGGACAAGTCGCACCTGTTGGTGGCTGGAAAGATGATTTCTTCGCAACCACACATTCAGAAGTACACCCAAGCGGACAACTACCAATTCCTGGGTTGAGCGGAAGGTATAATGGTTTTAAAACAAGCTTCACGGTAGATTCCTGTATTTGTTGTAATTACTCTAGTACCAGTTCAGAAAACATTAGAGTCAAAATTTGATATCAATCCAATTTGTCAGGGAAAGATATCAGTACTTTCAGAGAATAAAGTCCTCCAAATAGGTTTGAAATCGTTGGGAATGGAGCGTACACTTGATTCTGACTAGAAATAAACCAAGCCACGCCAGTTCCCTCAGATCAGGAAACTCGCCGGGAATGCAGTGTACACTTGATTCCAGCTAGAAATGAACTTATAAACGCTATTTGCAGGCAGTTAAAATTCGTTACAAAATCAGTGATTTTGAACTCTTAGCGATATCTCTTAGTAAAGCTATTACACAATCAGCGCAGGCAGAAATTCTACGTCTGCAATGCAGAACTTCCCCTGTTTCCTTTGCATGGAAGGAACTACACGCAATCTTCCATACGTGTAAATCACAGTAAAACCATTTGCTTTTAACCGCTTTCGGACTTCATCAGCAGATATCTCTTGCCGAGAGACTATACGAATAAGCTGACTAATTTCCTTAGTTTTCAGGTTGCGAACCAAGGATGCACTTGACTTGTGTGGCTCTTCAAAGTTGAGCTTTAGCTGTTCCATGTTAGAATTTTCTTGAAACTAGAAAAATAGAGGCAATGCAGTAGCTAGCTTGCATCTGCCTCAAAATGCAAGTTATAAACAGCCCCTTCAAGAACGCCCATTCTTGTGAGGGCTGTTTGTTTAGGTATATACCTATACTTTTTATTTATCATCTAAACTGACTGCTGTCAACATATTTTTAAAAGAGTCTAAGTCGATTATAAGATATGTAATTACCGCTAGTAATTACATATATACATCGTCTCTGTCCTAGACTCGTTATGATATTGTTTTTAGTGGGGAGATATTAAAGCTCAAGCCAAAGTTGACCTTTAATATATGAATTCCTGCTTGCGGGATTGAAACATTACGTATCTGTATCGGCTGGGTCTCCCCACTTTAAAAGCATTTGAAGGTTTATCTTGGATGGAATATCTCAACAAAAGCTATCTCCTTCAATGCCAAGGGGTCAATAGTCCGCATTTATGTACCCAGAAATACCAACTTCCAAGCAAACCCTTGAATTTTTCTTAGTTTGCGTCAGATTAAGTAATGTACTTCAACCAATTAACGTGGTTAGGCTAGATGAGATAACAAATCAAATCTATGTCTTGGCTGGTGAGGAGACAGAAGTGCTGATTTATCCAAACGGTAAAGTGAGGTTTTTATGACCGAGGTAAATTTTGCGGCAATGAGCAGAGAGCAGCTAAGGGAATATGTGAGAACACATCCGCAAGACCAAGCTGCATTTCACGCATACATGGACAGGCTGCAAAGCGAACCAGGGATTGAGATAACTTCGATGGATCATTTTGAGCAACTGGTTAGAGAAAAAATCAGACAATCCCAAGTAGAACAATAACCCAATTATGAAAGCGATCGCTCAATTTTTGGCGTAACTACTGCGATCGCCTCCAAAATGACAATTAGCAAAGCCAAAATTTTTTGCTAAACTCTCAAGTTAATGATTCCTACATGTGGGAATATCTTGCTCAAGCATGTCCTCAAAAAGTGACGGCAATTACAACCAAATAGCCTTTAGCCTAGAAATCCTTAGACTTCTAGCCGAAAAACCACGACGGTGCAAAGAACTAGAAGATTTACTCTTAATTTTTCTCGAACAGCATGGTAAATCTACAGATGATGCTGATGTTAAGCAAAAAATTACCCGCACGATTCGCAAACTTAGAGATTGCGGTATCGGAATTAAAAGCGCACCACACCATCCTTACGAATTAGTTGAGTCAAATTTCCCTGTCCTTCTCTCAACCGAACAGCGAGAAGCCCTTGCAACAGCTGCCTATTATCTTTCCGATATGGGTTTTTCTGCACAGGCTAGCCAAATTCAACGCATTGGCAACCTTACAGAGTCAGACATTCCAGCGTTTATTAAAGTCGATTTTAGTCCTCCGGTTGATTATAGCGATCGCAATTTAGATGCGAT
>CAXUOL010000130.1:0-12378 GCA_964252435.1 uncultured Nostoc sp. | reverse complement strand
CCATAATATGGATTTAATTAAATTTATTTTATTAAATATTCTGCCGCGTTCGATAGATGATAAGTTTCAATCCCTAATAGGGAGTTAATGAAATTTCAACGTATCAGTATAAAGATAAGCGATCGCTATTCTATGTTTCAATCCCTAATAGGGAGTTAATGAAATTTCAAATTTCTTTATGCCAAAACTGAAGCGGCGAAACGTTTAAATCCCTAATAGGGAGTTAATGAAATTTCAACGAATTAGTAATACTAGATACTTGGTAATATCCGCCGTTTCAATCCCTAATAGGGAGTTAATGAAATTTCAACATATGTCTTGGAAAGAAATATTTCAGCTATTTGGTTTCAATCCCTAATAGGGAGTTAATGAAATTTCAACAGACTGCTTAAAATGTAGTCTGTATTTGGTTTTCAAGGTTCAATAGCGCGGATGAGCTAATCATAACATAGAAAATTAACGTTAATTTTAAGCAAAATAGCTAAAATAGAGTCTGTATAAGGTGCGCGGATACTTGAACAGCTATTTTCGCAAAAACTCTTGTACCAGTTGAACTGGAAGCACCCTTTCACCAATCTTGTTTTCAACATCTACCCATCCGCGCATTCAGCAAAGAAAACAGTGTCATCACGAATTTTTTCTCCGCCAATACGTTCAACTTTACCCACACAGCAAGCACATAAAGAGTAAAAGAGGATACTATCGCTTTCAGGCTTGATTAACTTGTTCAAGCGTGATCGCAACCTTGCATACTGAGTATCAGTCAGATAGCATTCAAACACACTATACTGTACCTATTATGCTCCTCCCAATACGCCCCATCAAATCCATCAGTCAGATAGCATTCAAACACACTATACTGTACCCACTGTCCATAGGACTTGAGGATTTTGTGAATTTTGGTGCGGCGTTTATCTTCAGAAATATCATAAGATACAATCACATTCATCGCTACTTCTCTTCTCCAGTTTCTACTTCAAAACCAATGGTGGATATTTTTCGGTTTCACCCATCAAGTATTTCGCTAATAATCGAGCCTGTAGTTCAAATGCTTCTTGATAACTACATTTGCGCCCTAATACAGGATGTTTAAACTCGGATTGTTTCTTTTGCGCGTATTGCTGCAAAAATCTTTTTCGCCCTTCTGGGGTTAAGGTAACTGCTCCACTCAAAGGTTCTGTGAGGAAATCTGCTTTTGTCAACAACTGTTTATTCAATGTAGACAATACTACTGCGTCTACTACTAAGGGGCGAAATTCCTCCATTAAGTCTAGAGCCAAAGATGGCCTACCATAGCGCTCACAGTGCAAATATCCTAAATATGGATCAAATCCTGCAATGTTGACTGCACCTTGAATGTCATGCCGCAATAATGAATAGCCAAAGCTGAGTAAAGAATTGACTGGATCGGTTGGAGGACGGCGGACACGGTTATTAAAACTAAATTCTGTAGCTCGAATTAATTGGTCAAAGCAACCGAAATATGCAGCACTCCCAGCACCTTCTAACCCACGCAGTGAATTAATATTTTTAGTAGTCTCGATTGGTGCGATCGCTTGTTCTAAACGTGTTACATTCACAGATAAATCCAAGCCTGGGGTTTCTCGTTGGCGACGAATGAGGAAATTACGGTAGTTTTTCAGCTTCCCACGTACAAACCCTTGTACTACATGAATGGCTTGGGCTGACTCACCTATTGCTTCCCATTGAGCTTTACGCACAAAGAGATTTTTGGTAACTTCTGGTTCTATCCTGCCCAAATAACGACCAGTTGTTGTCAGAAATGTAACGGGTATATGCCTTTCTAATAGTTCAAATACGACGGCTGGCGAAACAGTTGCTCGTCCTAAAACTACAACACCATCCACCTTGATTAATGGGACATCCAAAATCGTCTTTTTATCAAATCTGACGTGGAGCCGTTCATCGACTTTACCAATAAAAGCATCTTCTTGAGTGACATACACTGTACCCATAATTTCCTCCCAAATTAGTTTTTATTGCTGAAAAACTTAAAATCAGCTATCTTCTTGATAGCGCTCTACTTTTTCTACAGCCTGTGGTAGACAGTGAGAATATAAACTACATCCATCACACCGTTTGCATTTGATAGCTTTAGGCATTGCACCTGTAAATAAAAGTGTTTGCACAGCTTCTATGGTAGCGATCGCACTTTGACGCAATTGTTCTGAAATCTCGACTAGTTGACGTTGGTGGGAGTGTGCATAATAGATGTAACCATTACTGATGGATTTACCTATCATTTCTTCTAAACACAAGGCTTGAGCGCAGACTTGCAATTCATCGTTATCCCATTCGCCTTTGCGCCCTCGTTTATACTCGATTGGATACCATTCACCATTTTCTAATTCAATTAAATCTGATTTGCCGATGAGTTTGTATTTATTAGATTTCAACCAAATCGCCCTTATTTGCCGAGTTTCTTCGCGGTTTCCTTCACCAACTGTATGAACTCGATCGTGTAAACTTGTACCTTCAATTGTGTATTGATTATCAATAAATTCTCCTGCACAAAACATTCGCCAGCAGCGATGTGGACAGTAAGCATATTGATTTAAAGCAGCAATAGGAATGTAATCACTTTCATTCATATCTTTGATTAACTAGCTATTTCACAATCCAAAATCCAAAATTTTATACTCGGCGTACCATCCCCATCCCCATCGTTGTTTTACGCCCCAATCCTGCATACAAGGCAAAATTGGCTAAGGTATTAATTTGCTTAATTGCCAAGGTTTCAACATCTCCCAAAATTCGATAGCTAATGTTGCCAACACAACCTATAAACTTACTTTCATAGTTGCTCACAACCACAGTATTAATATCAAAAGCACTTGCATAAATTGATTCAATGGGAATACCATAAATTTCCCTATCACTATATTTGTTCCAACGACTAAGGAGGCTGTTAAAAACAGATTCTTTCACGGGGAGAACGTTATCATATCCACCTTGACGAAATGATACAGGTGTAGCGATGGTAAAATTGAGGGTACGATCGCTATCTGATGCTTTCTCATACAATTGTGTATAGCTGCAAGCATTAGCCCAAGGTTGGATTGATTGGGGCGTGCCTTGAATACTGGTGATATGTAAGTTTGCAGAACCCAAATGCCAAGGGCGATTGGGGTTAAGATTCAGCCATAATGGAGTCAGCTTGCTAAATAAGGTGTCATCAAGCAAGGAGATACGCCACCAGCAGGGAGTACCAGCCGGAATTGGTTTTTGATGACTAATTTGCAAGATATGTTGAGATTGTTTGTGTTGTCGTTGTATTTGCAATGGTGAGAGAGTAAAGGCTTTATCTGCCTTAGAGGTGTGCAGATAGTCTCCCAAAGATTTATCGACAAAACTGACAAGAGTCAGAAATAAGGCGTGGAGATGTCTACCAGTCAAAAAATCGGGATAAATCGGAGATTGGGGAATGAGGTTAAGGACAAGGCTGTGAGGCATAATAATATAACTTAATCTCCTACTCTCTCTAACGCTTTTGTATATCTGATAATTACTGATTTATTGTTACTATCCTTGTAAAGCAGCTTTTCTTCAAATTCATTATTATTTCTTCTGGGTTTAATAAAGACACCTGGCAATTTGATAAAACCTAAATCTTGGTTATATTCATACTCATGCTTACCATCATATATTCCAGCACCTTCATCATTTTTATGAATCTCAATTACAATCTCTTTTGAGTAAGCAGAACCCCAACTTAAACCTCGTAATTCCTGACGTGTAGTTTCTTGGTTATACCAGTACTCTAGTGCATAAGTATTTGCAAAATCATTATCTCCATCCTTTTTTTTGATTAGACGGTCAACAGGTATTGTAATTGTATGAGGTTGATCGCTACCATTTTTGTAAACAAGCGTTGCAGATGGTGTCCAACTACGAGTAATGACTAAGCCTTTTTCATGAGCGTGCTTACAAGCTAAATCTGCTCCATAGACGTAATCATGTAGCATTGAAAAAAGTTCAACTACTCGGTAATCATCAACTTGGTCAATAACAGAAATACATCCACTAATTTTTTGAGCATCAAATTCTTGTAATGATTTTAGAATTTTTCGATATTCTTGCCATCCTAACTCATCTAAGCTGTTTGTAAAATCAGGAATAGAATTACCTATTAAAATAACTTTTGCATCTGAAATATTACCTTTACGGTTACAACGTCCCGCACGTTGAATGAGATTTTCAGGAGGGCAAATTTCCGAAATAAGCACTTCAGCATTCAAATCACATCCAACTTCTATCGCACTGGTTGTAATGAGAATATACTGTTCATTTTTTGAATCGTATTCTTGAATTTGTTTATATATCTCTGGTCTAAGTTGGTCAGCAATTCTACCGTGATATAGAAACAAGAAGCGTTCTGATTCATCTATGCTGTCACATAGAACATTATTTACTTGTTGATAAATTGCTGCTGCATCTGTAACTCGCTCGACTACTGCAAGAATTCTACGGTTAGGTTTGGCATTCCATTCACGAATAACAACTTGAGCAAATTCATCTTGAAAGGTTTTTGGATTTTCTGAATTTCGCACAATATCATCAATCCATTCAAAACCTTTTTTATTAGGATACTTTTGTTTTAATATTTGCTCTTGAAATTGTTTGAGTCCGTTCGCTTTTTCAGAATCATCAATATAATCTATTAGTTCAAGATAATCTAATCTCGCTAAATATTTTTTTGGCATTGTTGCTGTCATAAGCACAATCGAACGCCCAGCTTCATAAAGAGACTTAACTAAATTATGAAAATTTGTAAATGAAATATCATCATAACTATGAGCTTCATCTAAACAAATCAGAGTTTTTTCTTGATTAATTCTTAGCGGGAAAGTAAATGATTTTTGTTTATCACCAAAAGCAAAGTACCGATATAAAAACTTATCTATCGTTGTGAGAATTACATCTCCTTTATATAGATGTCGTCTAAGATTTGGGGTACGTTGTTCAACGGCTCGTCCATTTTTGTAGATGTAGCGGTACATTTGCGAACCTGTATCTATAACTAAAGAAACTTCTCTATCTTTATAAAGCATTGAAAATTTCTTCAGATATCTTTCTACGCGTTCTTTCTGGTCTTCTAATAAACTACGAGCTGGTAAAGGTAAAATGAGGCGGTAATTTGATGCTAGACTTGGAAACAAAACTGACTCAAATTTACCTGAACCAGTAGAAGATTTTAATAAAATTGCTGGATGTTTATTAGCATTTGGCTCATAAATAGCCTCAAACATTTCTGTTTGCATTGGGTTAGGTGTAAAATCTCCCAATTGCTGATAAAAGTCTTTTGCTATCCATGTTTTTAGCTCAATAATACAAGGATAAGGTTTAATAGTTATAGTTTTAGTAATTATTTTTTTTGGTTGACCTTGTTCTGATCTCCACCAGTTTTTTACTATATCGTCTAATGTTTTTCCTAAAGCTTTTTCTTGACTATCTTTAATACGTTTTTGTAATTCTCCATTTTTATCAACTTCATCCAGTTGCATGGCCCATGATTTAAAAGTTAATTCGATAGATTTTCTTCTCCAAATTGCCAAGGTTCAATAAAATAGACTTCATCACTTGACTCATCTGGTGCTATCGTAAAATCCATAAAAGTACGAGAATCAGCTTGATTTCCATCTTCAAAAACACGACAAGCCAATTCTGCTTCTATCTGATCGCACATCTCTAAAATGTACAGTTCAAATGCGTATGTGAGCGGTTCTTTAGTTAGAATATCAATATATTGCTGTTCTTTTTTTAGTTGATATGTTTTACTACATATATCTTCGACTGAAAAATCATGATGTCCAATTGCTAATGCTTCTGCCCAAGCATCTTTGTCACTTTTAGCTAAATATCTATGCCCTCTAAAAGAGTAGATATATTCTTGGAATTTTCCTTCTTTAGAAATTTTAGCTTGGATTTCAAATTTTTGTGGTTTTCCCATATCATGAATTTTTGCTGCCTCCAAAACTCTTTCAAAAGAAGACTCTGATGGAAAATCATTCTTGTCCCATTTTTTTACTATTTCAATGGCATTACCTACATGATTACCAAGAGGTTGAAAAAGAATTATCTCAGGAACTTTATTCTTTTTCCCAGGAAAGAACACTCGACCAAAATTAAAAGGATATTCGCGTTGTGATTTAGACATAAATATCATCTTTCAGTAAGCTAACTAGAGAAACAGGGATATTAATTTCATTACCATCTGTGAAATACTCAAGAGTGGGAGAATTCATTTCATCTTCTGCAAAATAGGCTGTGACAAAGGGAATAAACCCTTCTATATTTGTTTCTTGATTATCCAAAAAACCCTGCTGTTCTGATCGAGTATTACTATCTGCTGACCATTTATAGCGATAAAGGTTGTAAATATCGCAACCACTAATAAACTGATTACTCTGTAATAGAGTTTCCATCGGTACGATTGTTGATGGATATTTGGCAAGAGTTTCTTGATGTAACTCTATGATTTCCGAAACTTCCGAAATAATTGCAAATCCTTCTTTCCCTAGCTTGCAGCCATAACTTACTAATTGTTGAAAATCCTCTAATTCTTTGGAAGAATCAGTTACTAAATAACCAACTAATTCTTCAGCAATGAAATATTCCCAAGTGTGTAACTGAAAGTTAGCTTTATCTCCGTCTTGGTAAATTCGAGAAAATGCATCATGGTTAAATTCACGCATTCCTTTGCGATATGTACGATGCACTGCGCTTAATTTACCTTTTACTGGATATGCGCCTAAAGCACAATACTTTTGAGGTAAGGCATAAAATGGTGGATTATCATTATTAACACGAGTTTCTGGAATTTCTAGCCCAGCATACATCATGCTTAACCTTCTCAAGAATCCTGATAAAGTTGTCGGAGGAACAAAAGGATAAGTTGCAATGTTGAGGATGGAACCAGGCAGAATGCGGAATGTCATTGCTGCCGTAGGTTGAATATTAATTTGAAGACAGTACATAATTTATTACTGCTGTAAAACTGCGTTCACAAAGTTACTCGAATATTCTTGCAATTTTTCTAAAGCTGTATCACCAATCCAGCGTTCAAAATATTGTTCTTGAATATAGTTAGATGCGTCTTCAGGTTTTTTCGTAAGTCGAGTGAAAGTTGCAATCGCTTCTTCAGGATTAGTAATTGCTGGTGATATAATTGGACGCTTACGTTTTGGTACGAGATATCTATCTAGAACTAGCAATGGTTGACTGTTATCCGATGATTCCGCAATAGCGATTCCTTTGGGGTTCCCAGAACCAATACGAGGTAAGGAATCAAGAAACGCATAAGCAACAGCAGCAAATTCACTATCCTTTATACTTAGTGCGTGGTTTGAGACTGGGTAAAAAATTCCTGGTTGGTTATATTCCCGTTTAAAGGGAATTGGCGTTTTTCCCTTTCCTGAGAAATCGTTAGAAATTATTGCTGGATGCATTGCTCTTTGCTTTTCGACTGCAAACATTTCTTGCACTGCAACACCACCACCATGTGTCACACGACCAATTAATGTTTTCTTTCCTGGTTCTAAACCACCATAAACTGCACAAATTGGACATTCTGGTTTAGAGCATGTATTAGGAATGCCACAGTCTTGTTTATCTCCTAATAATTCACCTGTTGTTACTGGTGCCCATATTAAGCAACGTCTTTCTACTCCCTTTCTTTTAGTTGGGGAAAGATAACATTTTTCCATTGAACGAAGTTCACTATAGGGATCATCTTTTATTTTGAGCTTAACCGTTTCAACTAAATTGACATTTACTTGTACTTCATGCCCAAAATATAGTTCTTGCGAGCCTTCAAAAATTGCATAAATATCAAAATGTACGCGAGGTTTATCTGCATCAGTTTTAGGAAGTCCACTTGCCATAATTATTACTCCTTGGTAGATTTTTGTTTGCGAACTAATTCAGGAAAACGAGTGTAAAGAGATAGTTTCAGTTGATATGTCAAATCTTTCCATTGTTTTTCTTGAGAATATCCATTGTCTTTAAAATACTGATAAATATTTAGAATATCGTCAGCATATAAGCTAAGGTATTTTTGACCTTTTTCATCTTGTATTTCCCTGTTCTTAAGTTCTAACCTATCTAATAGTTCCTTGGCTTTATCGTAGATAAAATAGTTTTCTAGATTACTGTAAAGTCGAGCTTGAACACTTCTTTTTGTTTGATCTCCCAAGGTTGCGTAATAGCAGAAAGCTACAGGATCATCAACTTTTTCAATGAATTTGCTTACCTCCCTTTCTACATAATCTTCTCCTTTATTCGCTTGTTTGGCTGTATTTTCTAAAGATTGAGCAAAGGCGTAAGTTATACCTGTTAATGCAGCAATATCTATATATAACCTTGCTTTTGGTACTGGTTGTTTATCTGAATCCATATCGACTCCTTGTGTTTTTAAATCATTTTGTATTGCTTGCCAATACATTTCACGGATTTTTTCTAATTGGTATTTATTAGAAATACTCGCAACTTTAGTAAGAGTATAATCAGCTAAATAAGGTAAATCTTGTTGGATATAACGGACTGCATCTCCCAAAATCATATTGACTTCTTTTCCAGCATTAACAATTTGCTGTCCATAACTATCCATTAATCCCTTGATAAAAATTAAATGCCTACTATTTAAGGTAATTTTTTCGCTTCCTTGGGTAATTAGTGAAAATTTAAAATCTGCCAATACCTCAACAGGAAAAATTTTAGCTGTTTTTACTGTTGCATATTGTACTTGTCCCATTTTTTTAGATGCTAAATCTCCTGCGATCGTCTTATCTTCATTAGAATTTAAAATCAAATAACGACCTGCACTTAGATGCATCTCTTTATTTGTCAGCATTCTGAGATAATCTTTAATTTTTAGTTTTTTTACCTCAATATCTGTACTATCATTCGCAGGTTCAAGCATCAAAACAATACTTTCATCTGTGACTTTGAGAGGAGAAGCAAAAGCTAAAACTGAACAAGAAGAACAAATATATGGTCTACCTTCGCTTGGTGCTGATTGACGACGTTGAGAAGGACGCTCAAACATAAATCTGAGAACTTGCCAATGTGCGGTTTTTGGGTCAAGTTTAACACCGCAAGAATAGCAAAATTCTTTACTATCATCTCCAGGCGATCGCATTTCTCCTAAAATCGCTTTTTCTGTCAGTAACGGCTGCGGTAATTGGTGATTAGGCTTATCATTTTCTAGCAGCCGATACATCTCAGATATACATTGAGTAAAAATATCGCCACGAGTGGAATTAATTTGATCTGTTGCAGTTTTGGTAAAATATTTTGAAATTCCCCTAATTACGTTAAATCTCTCAGGATTATTTTTTTCATCATGTCTAACAAATTCAAAAGGTTCTCCTTTAGATTCATTAAATATTTGCAACTTTTGTTGAATTGATTCTAGAGTAAAAATAACTTCGCTCATTAACTTATCTTGCTGCTTTTGCAGCTTTTTATATTCTGATTTAGTTAGCTTATCTCCCAATAGTTGAGTTTTTATTTGTTCCAACTCTTGCCACACAGCATATTGTCTTTCTAAGCTTTTACCAAAAGATTTTCGGAAATATTCAATATACTTATTGGCTTCCTTGATTTGCATTGCTGTCTTATCTTGCAAATCTTTTATTTTGTATTTGCGTGTTTTATCATCTAAATCAGACTCAGCAAGTTCTTTTTCTAATGTATTAATCTGTCTTTGACGGTTGTTTTGACGTTCTTCAACATCACGTATAACCGCAAAATACCAAGCTGCTAAAACGTTTGACTGTTCTTGAGTTAAAATTGGTACATCTAAAGTGCTAAATCCCCGTCCAGAAAGAGTAACGGAATTAAGCATTTGGATAAAAGTTTGAATTAACCCTGGTAATTGATGTTTTGTATTACCATAATCAGAAAAAGCTACTTTTTCTAGAAACTCTTTCCAAAGTTCTGCGAAGCTCGATGTTCGCTTGTTATGAATGAAAACTTTCACATGGCGATCGCTCTCGTCGATCACAACAATTTGATACAGTTTTTGCAAATATTCCAAAAATCGGTCAATTGCGCTTTCAGTCGCTAACCTTGCTTGCAATTCACCAGGTAAGGGAGATTTGTAGAGCATCTGAACTTTACCGATTTCCTGACCTTGGTAAATTACTTTATGTCCGTCCAATTCAATCTGTAGCGATACCTCTATCGTTAAGTTTGGCTTGGCTAAACTTAACTCCCGTTTAAGCCAAGGTGAGTCAAATTGTGATGCAAGAGTAAATGTCTCAGCTTTACTTGCCAATGTCGAAATTAAAGCCTTGGAATTTGGTAGAGGCAATTTCGCAGCAAGCGCAGCTGTTAATATCTTCAGGTTAACAGCCGTATTCATCATTTTAAATTTAAGCAAATTTTATTTGCAGGAGCAGGTTTTGAAATACCTACTCCCGACAGTTATAACCTTCTGAAACTAGAAGTTCCAGTCAGTAAAAGAAATTACATTACCCTCGTCATCACAGATACAAAGATACATCAACTCTGCAATCCATCGCTTACGCTTTTGGATTTGCGTCTTGAAGTCATCTATTTCATCCTGATACTGGGCTATCTTCCTTGCGATCTCATTAGGATCGCAGTCCATGTGTTTACCTCTTATAGCGACAAGAAAATCGCCGGAGGACATCTAGCTGTGTTACCCTTAAAATTGACTAGATTAAAAGGATGTAACTGGATTAACCTCCGGTTACATTAAACAGTACCATAAATTTTCGTTGTCTTACAGATATTGATTAAGCAAACTTTTTTGGACTATAATCTCTATTAGCCTCTAAATTAGCTTAATCCCTTATCAGGGATTGAAATTTACAAGATATAGATTATAGAGGTTGAAGGTTTCCCTTCTATTTAAAACTAATCCCTATGAGGGCTTTCAAGCTAGAGCGTTGCTCTGGCTTTTTTAATGCCTCCATTTGTGTCATTGCATTTTAGAATAAATCTCCACCTGCATTTACAATTTAAATATTGACATAAATATTGTCAAAATGCAAATACATTTTGGAAATGCCGAGAAAAAAAGAAACGATTACACTGTCAATTCCGCCTGGAACCAAGGAGCAATTAGAAGCGATCGCTCGCCAACTCAATATCACTTGGGGTAAAGATCCTAGTGTTTCTGGCTTAATAGTGGCGATTGCCCAACAATCTGTAGAGGTCGGAAAGCCCTTCATACTTGACTCAAACCAAGTTAATGCCTTACAGCAAGCAATAAAAGCCCTGAGTGATGCAGGTCAGATAGGGCAAGCTCAAACTATACTTACACTTTTGTTAGAGCGAGGAAATTTGGATGCAGCAATCCGCCAATCTTTAC
This sequence comes from uncultured Nostoc sp., assembly GCA_964252435.1. Taxonomy (GTDB): domain Bacteria; phylum Cyanobacteriota; class Cyanobacteriia; order Cyanobacteriales; family Nostocaceae; genus Nostoc. The sequence continues at coordinate 1,016 of CAXUOL010000130.1, read as the reverse complement.
TCAAGCAAGCAAGTAAACTCGTACAAGCATGGCGAAGTCAAATAGATGAATATAGGCAAAATAAACAGCCTTTTTACCTGCTTTATGAAAATTCTCAAGGGCAAGAACTACAGTACACGGTACGTTATGCAGAACCACGCTTCTTTGATAAACGCTTTTATTTAATGATTTGGTGTGAAGAAACCGAGGATGTAGAAAATTTGATTCCTGATTTGCCAGAACTTTGGCACAACCGCAATTTAATTTTTGATAAAATCCGCTCAATTGTACCTGCAAGCGGTGAATGGCGAGATGGGCTGGATCACATAAAAGTGTACTTACACTTTCGAGGCTGGATGGTAAAGTCCTATCAACGCAGGGAAGATGACTTAGAGGACGAAACAATTGGGGATGTACGCCAAGTGGTGCGACGTGTTGTCAACGACTTTTGGCTGATTCGAGAAGTTGCACGCTACTGGGAGGATTGCGTGATTGTGTCTCCTGAGAGTCTACGCGATCGCTTAAAACAAAAACTCTTTACCTTATGCCAGTTGTATGATATCAATACCAAGAGTTAAACTTCTACGTTATGTTTTAACCCCTGATAACGAATAAGTGAAATTGTAACGTGGTGTACGCCACAGGGACTACACCAGTACACCTGTTTCAATCCCTAATAGGGAGTAACTGAAATTGTAACAATATCCGCCATTTTCAATAAAAATAAACTGCCCGTTTCAATCCCTAATAGGGAGTAACTGAAATTGTAACATTACCAAAAATATCGATGATGCCGATGTAATCCTGTTTCAATCCCTAATAGGGAGTAACTGAAATTGTAACGCTTGGCTCATCAAACCCAATCGCTAGACATGTGTTTCAATCCCTAATAGGGAGTAACTGAAATTGTAACAATAAATGTATTGTTTGGATATATGCGATAATTTTGTTTCAATCCCTAATAGGGAGTAACTGAAATTGTAACAATAAATGTATTGTTTTAAATTGTGATAAAAAGAGTTTAAATCCATAATAGT
>CAXUOL010000129.1:1220-12464 GCA_964252435.1 uncultured Nostoc sp. | reverse complement strand
ATGCGTTCTTCTGGTGTCAGCAATCTTTGCCCTTCTTCGTCATACCAGTACAGCCACTCCCGCACTATACCTTGATAAATTCCCCGTTCTCGCCCAATTCCTAAACCAATTTCTGGTAGCCAAACGGGATTTCCTGACATTAAGATATATTCCCCATCAACTAGGTGATACACCTCCAAAGGTGTCTTTTTACGCCGCAGGGGACTATACACAACGTAGTACAAAATTCCTAAATCTTTGGCATAAAATTCTTTCTTGATGTTATATTCTTCTCGATATATTTGAGAAACAACTTCTAGTGCCAAAATTGGCAGTTTATTTTCTTCCCACAGCACATAACTTAGGCGTAAATCCTCATCAACGAAGCGTTTAACTCCTAAGCTGAGAAACCCATCAGGGACAATAGCTAGTTTATCTGGGTGATAATAGATACCCATGTCAACACCAAAGAACCAATCCCAGCGATCGCACCAAACCAAAGCTAGTATCGTTTTTAGCAAGCCGGGAATTAAATTTTGGAGTTCATTATCCACAGCGGTATCATCTGAGTCGGGTAGTTCTTCGGAAGATGGCAAACAATGGAGTGGATTGTAGTTTAACATGAGCGGTTTTGCCAAATCTGATTTTAGATAGCTTGTAGGTAATCTATTGATGTGCGATCGCATGGCAAGAATGAAAAGCCATTTTTAGCGTAGACATCGCCTTGTGTTTCTTTTCTCAGTATCAAAATACTTGGAAGTGTAAAATCTTTACATCAGATTCGTGATTTTTCGGTACTGATTATCAGAGTGTCTAACTGACAATAGCAAAAAAGGGCGGAACTTTGTTCAACTAGAACATTCCAGAAGTCGCAGAGTATTCAATTTCATGGTGAATTTGGTAGCTGGGCTGATTACCTATACCTACCAGGAGAAAAAGTCTTCTCTCAACCTTGACTCAGAAAATGTGGCGCAGCTGGAACTTAGCTAATTTTCAGCCCGATTTTTGAGTTGTACCTAAGTTATCAGATATGTCACCACAGATCCATTCACGAGTTTTAATCAAAAACTTCCTAACGGTTTTTTTGCCATTGTCAGCTTTAGTTGGGGTTGTTATTGGGACTATCTACTACCAACAGGTACAAACCGAGAAAGTTCTGCTCAAAACAAATGAACTCCGTAAGGTAGATTTACAAACTAAAGTAATCAGCACAGACTTTCAGTCGGTTGTCTCAGATTTGATGGTTATCTCTAAACAAAACGAGCTACAAAGAATTTTAGACGGAGTGGATGGACAACAACAGGCACTCTCTCAAGAATTTTTATTAATTTCTGGATATAAAAAACTTTACGACCAAATTCGCTTTTTAGATCAATCAGGTAAGGAAGTTGTCAGAGTCAACTTTAAGCAAGGTGAACCAGCAATTGTCCCCGAAGAAAAACTACAAGTTCAAGCCAAGCGCTACTGGTTTAATGACACTTTCCGGCTGAACCAAGGACAAGTATTTGTCTCTCCCCTTGACCTCAACATCGAACGAGGTCAGGTTGAACAACCCTTAAAGCCAATGATCCGCTTTGGCACTCCCGTTTTCGATCGCCGTGGACAGAAACGAGGCATTGTGGTATTAAATTATTTCGGCGCAAAACTGCTGGACAAGTTTAATCAAGCTTTTGCTAACGCCTCTAGCCAGGGAATGTTGCTGAATGCCGATGGCTACTGGTTAAAAGGGGCAAAGCCTGAAGATGAATGGGGATTTATGTTTCCCGATGTCTACGACGAGCTTCGCTTACGCAAAAACCGCACTTTTGGCAAAGCTTTTCCCCAAGCATGGCAGCAGATTTCTCAACAAGAATCGGGACAATTTCAAACTGCTGAGGGAATGTTCACTTTTACCACAGTTTACCCGCTTGTCGAAGGGCAAAAATCTAGTACGGGAGCCGGACAAGCTTTTGCACCAAGCCAAAATCAAATTGATCCTAAATCCTATCACTGGAAGATTGTCTCGTGGGTGTCGCCAGAGACATTGACAACCAAATCAAACCGATTTTTGAGTCAATTGCTACTGCTATATGCTGGGTTAGTAGGATTAATTGGCATTGGTTCTTGGCTACTAGCAAGAGCTAGTGTCAATCGTAATATGCAAGAGCTAGAGTTAAGGCAATCTGAAGTTGAATTGCTAAAGCTAGTTGAGCGGGAGAAAATTCTTAAAACTCGTCTATCTAGTCAAATTCGCAACTCGCTGGATCTAAATACGATTTTGAGTACAGTAGTAGTTGAAGTTCGGGAACTGCTACAAATCGATCGATGCCAATTTTTTTGGTGTCATCAAGAAGATGAATCTACTAGCTTGGAACTGAGTCAGCAAGCTTGCGCTCCCGACTTAACAGAACATTTGGGCTGTTCTCCTATCCAGAATGTGGAAGCCTTGAGTGAAGCTGTTATGCAAGGGAATTTGCTTTGCTTTGATGACATTGCCACAGATTCGTGGCTTGATTTCAAGAGTCGGAATTTACTAGTGACATTGGGCTTTAAGTCGCTACTAACAGTTTCAGTTCAAACTCAGTCGGGTCGCTTGGGTGTGATTGTCTGCGAACATAGTAGAACGCTTCGCCCTTGGAGTGATGATGAGGTGGAAATCATTCGAGGTGTGGCTGACCAGTTAGCGATCGCCATTGACCAGGCACAATTGTATAATCAAAGCCGCGCTGCTACTGTTGCTGCTACTATTCAAGCAGAACAACTCAACCAAGTTCTACACAATCTCAAAGAAACCCAAGCCCAACTGATTCAGACCGAAAAAATGTCGAGTTTAGGTCAATTAGTGGCTGGTGTAGCTCATGAAATCAATAACCCAGTTAACTTTATCTACGGCAACTTGACCTATGTAAGTGAATATACACTAGGCTTATTGGAACTGGTAGAACTTTATCAAAAGTCTAATATTCATTCAACACCTGAAGTAGAAGCTCATATCGAAGCGATCGATCTTGACTTTTTGGCTGAGGATCTACCTAAAATATTAATTTCAATGAAAATGGGAGCTAATCGTATTCGTGAAATAGTTCTATCCTTGCGGAATTTTTCTCGACTTGACGAAGCGGATATGAAGCCTGTCAACATTCATGAAGGTATTGATAGCACACTACTGATTTTACAAAATCGCTTCAAACAAACGCCTGGAAATGCTGGAATTGAAATAGTCAAGGAATATGGTGAGATTCCCTTAGTAGAGTGCTATGCCGGACAACTCAATCAGGTGTTTATGAATCTGATCGGTAATGCGATTGACGCTCTGGATAGTTATAACAGTCAGCGAACTCTTGAGGATATAGAAGCTAACCCCAGCCAGATTGTAATTCATACTGAGTTACGCAACTTGGATCGTATAACTGTACAAATTGCAGATAATGGCCCTGGCATGACAGAAGTAGTTAAGCAACGATTATTTGACCCTTTCTTTACCACAAAAGCCGCAGGTAAAGGCACTGGATTAGGACTAGCAATTAGCGCTCAGATTGTCATAGAAAAACACAACGGAGCTATTTGGTGTATTTCGGAACCAGGAAAAGGAGCAGAATTTTGGGTTGAGATTCCGATTAATCAAAGTTCTCAAATAGCTACTGTAAATGTTGCTAGTTTATCCAGAATTTGATGCTACTCTTGGCAAATGAATAATATTAGCGATGTCTACGATGGTCACTGAGCCAAGTCGTACCACTTCGTGGAAGTAAGCTACGCGCAGCGTCTCGTAGAGAAGTGCGGGCTACGCCTACGCTTGGTAGATAAAAGCTCTAGAATTTACAAATGGCAAATGTTTTCGGAAAGTGACAGAAGAGGGATAAAAGTTATTGGTCAAAAAAAATAATATAGAAATTTTACTTAACTTCTGGGAGCAAACATGATAATTAAAACACTCACTAAAGCTAAACATACTCCGATTAAGTCGTAGCGGTCTGGAGTTACCCCGTCTACCTTCCAACCCCAAAGCATTGCCATTGCGATAAACACGCCGCCATAAGCCGCATACACTCTGCCAAAATTTGTTGGTTGGAGAGTTGCAATAACCCCATAGAAAGCTAAAGCAATTCCCCCCAATATACCCAACCAAGACGGCTTACCTTCGCGTAACCACAACCAGATCAAGTAGCCGCCCCCAATTTCCAATAAACCAGCCCACAAAAAATACAGCAGGGACTTAATCATTTGACCGATTATTTAATAACATATAACTCAGTAAAATTACGCTAACCTTTTAAGTAAACTATTGTCATTAATTAAAGGTAAGTTTGTTGACCAAATTGGGCATGGAGTACAAGAGGCAGAGGGGCAGAGGTGCAGAGGTGCAGAGGGGAAAAAACTTCTCGTTATTGGGCTGTGCGTCACGGCAATAAAAAGGCGCAGAGGGGAAAGAACTTATACAAGAACTCTCCTCTGCTCTCCTGCTCCCCTGCTCCCTTGCTTCTTCCCCATTCCCTATTCCCCACTCCCCAGAATAATGTAGATAAGGCTCAAGGATGAAAGCACCATTACCTGATAACGAAGCCCAGAGAATCGAGGCACTTTTGCAGTATAAGATTCTTGATACGCCATCGGAAGCCACCTTTGACGATCTGACTCGTTTAGCCTCGTATATTTGTCAGACTCCTATTGCCTTAATTAGCTTAATTGATACAAATCGCCAATGGTTCAAGTCAAAAGTCGGTTTGGATGCCCCAGAAACGCACCGAGATTTCGCATTCTGTGCCCATGCCATTCTCCAGCCTGATATTCTGGTCGTGCCTGATGCAAGAGATGACGAACGGTTCGCGACAAATCCACTGGTGATATCTGACCCAAATATTCGGTTTTATGCTGGTGTACCTCTAACGAACCTTGAAGGATACGCCCTCGGAACCCTATGTGTAATTGACTACGTACCACGAGAACTTAATCCAGAACAAATAGAGGCATTAAGAACTTTAGCTCGTCAAGTCATTAAGCAACTGGAATTGCGCCGAAATTTAGCAAGTTTGGTACTTGTTACCAAGAAAGGTAAACAGGCACAGATGGTACGCAAGCAATTTTTCAAAAAGATTGCAGTAAGTTTTAGTTTGTCGTCAATAATTTTAGTTCTGATTGGGGTGGTTTCTTATCAAAATACAAGAGTATTTAGTAATTTTAATCGCAGTATAGTAAAAAATACTTATAAAAAACTTAATAGCCTAGATCAAATACTGTCCCAGGTAAAGGATGCTGAGACTGGACAACGCAGTTACATCTTCACTGGAGAAAAACTTTATCTAAAATCGTATCAAACAGCACTTGGTAACGTTGATCGAGAAATTGCCAAGCTGAAGATTTTAACAGTAGATCAACCGAATCAACAAAAGCAGATTGCAAAGCTTGAATTTCTGATAACGGCTAAACTTACTGAACTAAAACAGACTATCGATTTGCGTCAGAATAAGGGATTAGAGACGGCATTGCAAGTACTGCTGAGAAACGATCGACAAAATCTCATTGATGATATCCGCAAGGCGATCAATGAGATAGAAAACGAGTCCAGGGGACAAATCCGACAGCAGTCACAAGCAGTAAAGAATCGGGAGCGGAACACAATTCTGACACTTGCGATCGCTATAAGCCTAAGTTTTATTGTTCTTGGTGTAGTCTACTACTTGATCTATCGTGAGGTTATAGAGCGCAAGAGGACAGAAGAAACCTTAAATCAAGAACGCAACTTTATCTCAGCAGTCATTGATACAGTCGGTGCGTTGGTAATAGTTCTCGATTCTCAAGGCCAAATCGTTCGTTTCAATCAAGCTTGTGAGCAAATAACGGGTTACTCCTTTGATGAGGTGAGGGGTAGGTATAGCTGGAATTTGTTCCTGATTCCTGAAGAAGTGGAGTCGGTCAAAGCAGTTTTTGACCAGTTACAATCTGGTCAACTTTCCCATAATTATGAAAATTATTGGGTAATGAAAGATGGTAGTCGGCGGCTGATTGCCTGGTCAAATACCATCTTAAAAGACGATGAGGGCTGTGTTGAATACATTGTTGGCACTGGCATTGACATTACCGATGGCAAACGGACACAACAGCATCTGACTGCACAGTATGCTGCAACCTGCGTCCTAGCAGAGTCTGCCACAATTAGCGAAGCTACTCGCCAAATATTGCAAGGAATCTGTGAGAGTTTGGCATGGGATTTGGGTGAAATTTGGATGGTAAATGAGCAAGCAAATGTGCTGCATTTTCTTGATATCTGGCATAAAGCATCGATTGAAATACAAGAGTTGGAAATACTGAAGCGACAAACCACCTTTGCACCCGGAATTGGACTACCTGGACGGGTTTGGGCTAGTTCTGAATCGGTTTGGATCGCTGATATCGCTAAAGATATTAATTTCCCTAACTTCAAAATAGCTGCTCAAGTAGGACTACACGCAGCTTTTGGTTTTCCGATCCGCAGCGGTAACAAAATCCTCGGTGTCATTACCTGCTTTAATCGTGAAATCCAGCCCCTTGACGAAGATTTAGTAAAAACGATGAATTCTATCGGTGAGCAAGTGGGGCAATTTATCCAGCGTAAACAGGCTGAAGAAGAAATACAACGCCAAAATTTGCGATCGCAACTATTTACCGAAATCACCCTGAAGATTCGTCAGTCTTTGGACATCGAAGAAATTCTCCAAATCACTGTCGAGGAAGTACAAAAGATTCTCCAGACTGATCGAGTTTTAATTTATCAGCTTTTGCCAGATCAGTCTGCAAATACCGTTGTTGAAGCAGTAGTTTCTGGCTTACCAGCAATCAAAGAGCAAAACAACGCCGCCCCCTACTTTGAAGCAGAATATCTCCAACAGTACTATCTACAGCAGTACCGTCAAGGAAAGATTTTCGGACTGGATAACTTGGATCTTCTGGAAGTTGAACAAAGCCATCTGGAATTAATGCAACAGTTTGGGGTCAAAGTCAATTTGGTTGTGCCGATTCTTGTTAAAGAAGAACTTCGCGGTTTGCTCATAGTTCATCAGTGTGACGATTCCCACCACTGGTCTAGCTTTGAAACCGATCTTTTGCGGCAAATAGCCGACCAAGTAGGTATTGCTTTAACCCAAGCCCAACTATTAGCAGCAGAAACTCGTCAGCGACAAGAACTTGAAATTGCTCGTCGCCAAGCCGAATTAGCTTCTCAGACGAAAAGTGCCTTTTTGGCAAATATCAGTCATGAAATTCGCACGCCGATGAACGCTGTATTGGGGATGACCAGTTTAGTGTTAGATACTCCCTTAGACCCAGAACAGCGAGATTTTATTGAAACAATTTGGAGTAGTGGAGACGCTCTTTTAAGTTTAATCAACGAGATTTTGGATCTTTCCAAACTTGAAGCTGGAGAGATGGCTCTCGAAACACTCGATTTTGACCTATCCACTTGTGTGGAAGAAGTGGTGGAATTATTGGCTCCCTCAGCCCATAACAAGGGATTAGAAATTGCCGCACTGATTGATCGCAACGTCCCCACCCAACTCAAAGGAGATACTGGTAGACTGCGGCAAATTTTGATGAACTTAATCAGCAACGCAATCAAATTTACCAGCGTTGGCGAAGTATTAGTACAAGCCGAATTGCGTACGCTTTCTTTGACTACAGCTACCATCCATTTTGCCATTACAGATACAGGTCTTGGCATTAGCCCTGAAGACCAACGCAAACTGTTTACGCCATTTACCCAAGTGGATGCTTCGACCACTCGCAAGTATGGTGGTACTGGTTTGGGATTAGCCATCTGTAAACAACTTGTAACTTTGATGGGAGGAGTGATTGGGGTAGAAAGTCAAATGGACAAAGGATCTAAGTTTTGGTTTGAGGTGCTTTTTACCAAACAAGTTGAGCCTGTTGAGCCAAAATGCGAACGCGGACTTTTGCAAAATCGCCGCTTATTGGTGGTGGATAACAACACGACTAATTATAAAATCATCTCCCATCAAGCTACTCATTGGGGAATGGAGGTAGATCGAGCTGACAGTATTGCTGCCGCCGTTAAAGTTATTCAGCAAGCTAGCGAACAGGGGAAATCATATCATGTTGCCTTGGTTGATATGCAAATAGCTCAAACAAATGGCATGACAATAAAAGAACAAATTCCAGCCAATTCTGCAATTGCTAAGATCCCTTTGATTATGCTCGCCTCTACTAATCAACGAGATGAAGTACAACAGGCGCTCAAAATCGGATTTGCTACTTATTTATTCAAACCCATTAAGCCATCACGACTCCTTGATACCATTATAAATATTTTAGAAACTCAGCCGGAATCAGAACAAGGGTTTAGAGGCAACAGGCTAGAGGCTACAGAAGAAATTCCGAGTACAGAAACTTCAGGTATTCTAACTTCTTCCTCTAACTCCTCTACTAAATCCAAGTTAAGAATTCTCTTAGCCGAAGATAATTTGGTGAATCAAAAAGTAGCACTAAAGCAACTCCAGAGTTTGGGCTATAAAGCCGATGTCGTTGCCAATGGCAAGGAAGTTTTACAGCTATTAGAAAAAATTCCTTACGATTTGATTTTAATGGATTGCCAAATGCCAATTCTCGATGGTTTGGAAACCACAAAAGAAATTCATCGTTGGCAAGAGGATGCTTTTGCATTGGGTCATCGTCCTGTGGTGATTGCGATGACAGCTAATGTGATGAAAGAAGACGAACAAACGTGTCTAAATGCCGGAATGGACGACTATTTGAGTAAGCCAGTATTTAAAGAAAAATTGGCTGAGACTTTAGAGCATTGGACAGGTGTGATCGTTTCCCAACAAGAAGGAGTTGTCTCTGAACAGACAGTTTCCACTGACTTAGCAATTGATTGGGAACACTTGCATCAGATATCGGGAAATGATCAAGAATTTGAATTAAATCTATTGCAAATATGCGTTGAAGATATTAAACCCCGTTTAGAGATAATTAAAGCAGCGATCGCAGCTGATGACTTTGGGCAAATAGCGCGAGAAACTCATCACCTTAAAGGTGCTAGTGCCAACATTGGAGCCACAGCTATGTACTTAGCAACTGACAAACTAGAACAACTAGCTAGCGATCAAAACCTTAAAGGTACTACTAATTTAATTTTAGAATTAGAAGAATTTGTCAACTGCATTCAATACTTTTTAATTAAAAACAAAGTCGTGAAGGAGGCAGGAGGCAGGAGGTAGTGTTTCGACTACGCTCAACAACCAGGCAGGGGGCAGGAGGTAGTAGGTGTAGTAGCACGGCAAGCTTAATTTATTGGGTTGAGTAATTCTGTTAATTATTGAATTTTGGTTTTCCTAAGTTTTTGAAACCCAACATTTTAAGCATGTCGCGCTAGTAGTGGTCTGTCCCATTAATTCTGAGAATTAAGAGAACGAACCGCAAAGGACGCAAAGAGCGCAAAGTAAAAGAGGTAAAGAAGAGAAATTTAAAACTGATTCACCTATCAAAACTTTTGGGACAGACTAGTAGGTTGGGTTGAGGAACGAAACCCAACATTATCAAGGCTACTATTCTTCTTAACTGAACCGTATTGGATTATGCACCAAGATCAACCTGCTCTGTTGCTGGCTGAAAACCAAGATTGTAGTGTTGAGTTGAAAGACTGTCATGAAAGAAGGTACTAGTTCCGCCGCGCTCGTGCCAAATGCGGAAAAATGGTCGATGCTGTCGGGCGATGGCTTCCATGACGCTACATCAAGGACAATTGCCCGATCCATCCCGACACTTGACATTATGTAAATTACATACTACATTTGTAGTATGTAATAAAAGCCTCCTCAAAAGCATTGCAATAATGCTTTCCTTGGGTCTGTAGCTCTAACGGTAGAGTTCCCAGATGTCACTTGTGCCCTGACAGAAAAAGCTTACATACTTGCTCAATGGTAGAGCGATCGTATCTAAAACGATAAGTTGCAGGTTCAATTCCTGCGGTGTAACCACAGCTTTTTCAACTCGCATGAGGTGTGAGTGTAACTCTCACAGGGAGGGTATCGGTTCAATCCCGATCAGATCCACTAATATCAATTCGTAATTAAAACAAGAGGTGATTGCAATGGTTCATATTCGATTTGAAGGACGTTCTGTTGATGTGCCAAAAACACAATTGGGAATTGCAGCAGGGATGAATGATGTGGCAGTGAAGGAGCGCGTTGCTCGGCATTTAGATGTGAATAGCGATCGCCTCTCTGCTTACGTAATCGATCGCCGTCCTAGTGGTGATTTGATCGTTCGCCCTGAAGCTGTCTATGGTTAAATTTCCTAGTCATCCGTGCCCTAATAGAAGAAGCATACATACACATTCATAACGGCCTTAAGGTAGTAAAATTCGAGCGATCGAATAAGCGAAGCATGATTTCTAAGTCTCTTGCAGATTTAGCGTGCATGCCCACTGCCAATATTTGGTAAGAGCGACCGTAGCTGTAAAAAGCTTCTTGAACTTGCACGGAATGAATTAAGAATTAATTCCGCGCCCTAACTTGTAAAGCCTACATACTCCGGCAACGGAATGCAGGTTCAAATCCTGTCGCTCCCTTTGATGGGAGCGTAGCCAAATTGGTATAGGCAATTGTGAAAACTGCTTTGCTAACTTGTGCGGAATTTCAATTATTTGAATTGTATTTATCTATAACCTTTACTCAATACAGAGGTGAGTTCAATAATGTTAGCCAACTCATGTTTAATAACAACTCAATTAGTACAACTGCATTTAAAGAACGTGAGATATGAGCGAACATCGTTTGAGCGAGATTGTGATTGAGCGTCCTCGTGGTGGAAGGAGAATTAGCCTCAAAAAGGTGACTGGCTTTAAGAAGCAATTATACAAAATCACCGAGGATGCAATTCAGGATGGATTGTTGAATCCCTACCTGATTAAACCAATAAATAAATCTAAGTATCTTTCAGACCATCTCGGCCCCTTGCGTCGGTTTTTGCGCTCAAAAGTCGGACAGCCTTGGAATGACGTTTACAGCCAACTGTGTCAACGATTAGATCCCAGCACAATGGCAGGACGGCATGTTATCGATCATGTGTGGGACTATGTTGAACGGCATGTAGAAATAATTGAAGATGGTTTTTACAGCAAGCCTTATCAAGGACATCGAATTCAGCTAGATGTAAGCCATCGCGATCGCTTCTATATCCATCCTGAAACTGGAATTCTTTATGCAGCCGAGAAAATACCTCGAAAGCAGAAGCAAAAACAGGAACAAACTGATATTGTCATCATTGATAATTATCATCAATACCAGAAGCTAA
>CAXUOL010000129.1:0-1120 GCA_964252435.1 uncultured Nostoc sp. | reverse complement strand
CAGGAACAAACTGATATTGTCATCATTGATAATTATCATCAATACCAGAAGCTAAACGATATTTGGTATTTAATTACCTTTGAAGATTTGCCATCGCCACCCACTCATTATGTGACGGATGTTGTCAAAGGTATAATTCATCGTTCTGTGGCATATACAGGTCGAATGATTTACGCTGTTAAGAAACAGCAGTGTAATAAGAAAGAAATTCGATTTATTTTAAATCAACTTTCTAAAATCTAAATTTTTCACTTCGTGCCCTAACCGAAAAAGCTTACATACTAGCCGAATGGTAAGGCACTTGAGAGATCAAGCAATTACAGGTTCAAATCCTGTGTGTGAATCAACAGCTTTTTCGACTTGCACGAAGCGATCTTATTTCATTTCAATATGGAGGTGAGAACGATGAAGAAGATTAATGATTTCAACATCGAGCCTGAAGATTTCGACGATTTCTGCTTTTGAAGCATCGAGTAAACGTCGTCGTGGCTACCCATCTGAAAAAGCTGTTAAACGTGGCTATCGCCTTGTTCATGGCGACAAGGAACTACAGGAAAAACTTGGTAACAATGACCTTTGTCTTTGTGGTTCTGGTCGCTGCTTTCAAAAAGTGCTGTCGCAATAGCGGCAGATATGATGGCAGCTTACGCAGCTACTACTTTTAGGGAGTAAGAGCAAATTCGATAATTTTCCGCTCATTACCCAGTCCCCAATCCCTAATCCCCAGTCCCTTTTACTTGGCAGTTGTTGCCGCGCCCCGATCGCAGAAGCTTACATAACTCTGCACAAGTTATACACAATGCTTCTACAACTTGCGCGGTGACTTGATCGCCCCGCGTGCAACATCTGCCTCCTCATCCATCACAACTAGAGGAGGTTCATAATGAACACCGCAGAACGTGACCTGCGTTTGGAAATGCTCAACAGTTTGCTGACAACTCCTCACCGCAAGCTTGAGCAAGTCGCAGAAATTCATCAGTTGATTGTTGAACTCGATCCCATATTCTACGGACACCTGGCAGTTTGGTATCAGCGTCATGGTGATGTCCGCGACCACAAGGAAGTGTTTGTTGCTCATTTGTTAACCAGCAATTTGACTGAACACCGAGATGCTGGATTT